>CAYTMM010000013.1:0-38895 GCA_964438875.1 uncultured Sphingosinicella sp.
CCTCTGGGCGAAGTCGATCGATTCGGCCGGCGTGACGCACACGGGACATCCGGGATGGCTGGGAACGCACGCGCGACGCACTGCTGGAGGCGACCGGCCAGTCGCGCCTGCTGGAGAAGAATCCGGCGCTGGATGAATCGATCCGGCTGCGCCTGCCCTATATCGGCCCGCTCAACCATCTCCAGATCGAACTCCTGAAGCGCCACCGTGCCGGCGAGGACGACCCGCGCATCCGCGAAGGCATCCAGCATTCGATCAACGCCATCGCGACGGCGCTGCGGAACAGCGGGTAGGCCCCGGCCCGTCATCGCGAGGCGCGAAGCGCCGTGGCGATCCAGACTATGGGCTGGCCGGACCGCAGACTGCGGCTGCCGCGCCCCTTCGGGGCTCGCAATGACGGCTGACGCAACGCCTAGAGCGGCAGCGACAGGTCGTGTGGCTCCGGGAGCCTTTCGTCACCTTGTCCCGACAGATTGGACAGAGTCAGGCCAAGCAGACGGATGCCCTTTTCGGGCGGCAGCAGGGCGCGCAGCAACGTCACGCCGGTGGCGAGGAACTCTTCGCGGTCCGTAACCATGCGATCGAGGCTGCGAGCGCGGGTCTTGATCCGGAAATCACGATATTTTACTTTTAAAGTAATCGTCCGACCGCTTAGATTCTTCTCCGTCACGCGGCGCCAGACCGTCTGGCTGATCCGGTCGAGCTCGGCGATGAGGGCGACCTCGTCGGTAAGATCGTCGAAGAAGGTGTCCTCCGCACCTATCGACTTCCAGGGGCGGTTCGGCTTCACCTGTCGGTGGCAGATGCCGCGGGCGAGATTGTGATAATAGAGGCCGGAGCTGCCGAAATTGTGCGTGAGGAAAGCGAGACTCTGCGCGTGCAGGTCCGCGCCATTGTGGATGCCGAGCCGGGCCATCTTCTCCGCCGTGCGCGGGCCGACACCGTGGAAGCGGCGGACGGGGAGCGTGGCGACGAACGCCTCGCCTTTGCCCGGCGGGATGACGCACAGGCCGTCCGGCTTGTTCTGGTCGGAGGCGAGCTTGGCGAGGAATTTGTTGTAGGAGACGCCCGCCGAGGCAGTGAGCCGTGTCTCCGCCCGGATGCGGGTGCGAATTTGCCTGGCGATCTCGGTCGCGATGCCGATGCCCTGCAAATCCTCGGTCACATCGAGATAGGCCTCGTCGAGGCTGAGCGGCTCGATCATCGGCGTATGTTCGGCAAAGATCGCGCGGATCTGCTGGCTGACCGCCCGATAGGCGTCAAAGCGTGGCTTCACGAAGACGAGATCCGGGCAGCGGCGCAGCGCAGTTACCGAAGGCATGGCCGATTTGACGCCGAACCTGCGCGCCTCGTAGCTCGCGGCCGCCACGACGCCGCGATGCATACCGCCGACCGCCACCGGCCGACCCCGCAGCGCCGGATCATCGCGCTGCTCCACCGACGCGAAGAAAGCATCCATGTCGACATGGATGATCTTGCGCACGGACTCGACGGACGGCGGATCGGTGGCTAGAATATTCACGATTTGTTCTTATACTCCGATATCTGCGCCACGACAGTCCCAAAATGAGGCGAATGTGGGCAAGTGCGCGACGGGCGGGCATGGCGGCTGGTCGCGTGAGTGCGTTAAGGGTGATCGGTTATGGGGAGGGTTCGCAGACAGGGCGTGCTGATCGCCGGGGGCGGCGTTGCCGGGTGCCTGGCCGCGCTGGCGCTGGCGCGGCTGCGCCCCGACGTGCCGATCCTGATCGTCGAGGAGGATGAGAGATTCGGCGGCGACCGGCGCCGTCTGATGTTCGCAGCGGAGCTGAACGGTGCCGACGAGAATGGGTTGATCGGCGCGCTGGGTGGCGAATTCTGGCCGGGCTTCTACGTCGCCTTCCCAGGATTTAGTCGCAACCTGAAAGCCACCCTGATGAGTTTCGGCCCCGATGCGATGCACCTGGCGATGACCGCAACCTTGAAACCGGACCAATATCGGCTGGGCACCAGGGTGGTCGCGGTGCGCGACGACGCGCTGGTGCTGGACGGCGGCGAGGAGATCAAGGCGGAAGGCGCGATCGACGCGCGCGGCGCGGCCAATCTTTCCATGCTGGAATTGCTCTACGAAGCGCGGCTGGAGCGCGACTATCGCCTGGTCGCCCCGCACCGGGTGGACCGGCCGGTGCTGATCGACGCACATGGCGGCGCGGTCGAAGGCGTCGGCCACATACGTTGCGTGCCGATCGACGCCGACCGGATCGCGATCGCCGACATCAGGCTGGGCGAACAGGCGCAGCCGGACGAGGGCGCGGCGGCGCGGATCGAGGCCTATCTGGCGCTGCGCGGCTGGACGGCGGCTGAGACCGAGGCCGAGCGAAGCGTCTCCCGTCCGTTGCCGATCGGCGGCGATTTCGCCTCCTTCTGGCGGATCGGCGGGGCACGGGTCGCCAAGCTGGGGCTGCGCGGCGGTTTCGTGCATCCCGCAACCGGCCGCGCCACCGCCGATGCCGTCCGCAACGCGCTGGCGCTCGCCGCGCAAAGCGATTTTTCCGGTGCGGCGCTGCACGATCTGTTCGAGGCGCGGGCGCGTGCCACCTGGAAGAAGCGCGCTTTTCTGCGGGAGACCAATGCCGCCATCGCCGCCGCCGCGCCGGACGCGCGCAGGGCGATGATCGAAGGTCTCTATGCGGCGGATCCCGGCCTGATCGAACGCTTCCACGCCGACCGGCTCGGGCTGCTTGAGCGGCGCAAGGTGACACAGGCGCTGCGGGGCTGACTCGCGCCGGCGAGGCGTTATGCTGGCCCGCGAAGGAGTTCCGCCATTCGTGTCCGATCCGGCCTGCTCGCCGCCCTTGCTGGGACCCTGGTCTTGAGCCTCGCCACGCCCGCTACGGCCGAACGGCCCCGCGCGCGGGAGGCCGGCATCGCATTCGGCGTGCTGCCGACCGGGCCGGACAATGCGATCACCGACGTGGCGGGCGTGCGCGTCGGCCATGCCACCCTGATCGAGGGCGAGACAGTGCGCACCGGGGTGACCGCCGTGCTGCCCCACGGCGGCAACATCTTTCAGGACAAGGTGCCGGCGGGCTTCGCGGTCGGCAACGGCTTCGGCAAGTTTGCCGGATCGACCCAGATCGTCGAACTGGGCGAGATCGAGACGCCGATCGTGCTGACCAATACGCTTTCCGTCCCCGAAGCGATGGCGGGAGCGATCGCCTGGACGCTGGACCAGCCGGGCAATGAAGAGGCACGATCGGTCAACGCCGTGGTCGGCGAGACCAATGACGGCTTTCTCAACGACATCCGCGCCCGACGCGTGACGGCGGACCATGCCCGCCAGGCGATCGAGACGGCCCGCGAAGGGCCGGTGACGGAAGGATCGGTCGGCGCCGGGGCCGGCACGATCGCCTTTTCCTGGAAAGGCGGGATCGGCACCGCATCGCGCGGATTGCCGGCGAGCCTGGGCGGCTGGACAATCGGCGTGCTCGTCCAGTCCAATTATGGCGGTACGCTCGACGTGGCGGGCGTACCCGTCGGGCGGGCGCTGGGCCGCTATTATCTGAGGGACCATGTCGATACGCCGGCCGGTGACGGATCGGTGATCATCATCATCGCCACCGACGCCCCGCTTTCAGATCGCAACCTCACCCGGGTGGCGCGGCGCGCCTTTCTCGGTATCGGGCGCACCGGATCGCCGATGACCAACGGATCCGGCGATTATGCACTCGCCTTTTCCACCCACCCCGACGTGCGCCGGACGGCGGCGCGGCGCGCGGCGGCGAGCACTTATCCGGAGCTGCCCAACGAGGCGCTGTCGCCGATTTTCCAGGCGGTGATGGAGGCAACCGAAGAGGCCGTGATCAACTCGATGTTCGCGAGCGAGGCGATGGACGGGCATCGCGGCCGGATCGAGGCGCTGCCGATCGAGGAGGTCGTGCGGCTGTATCGCCAAAGCCGCGACTGATACAGTTTCGCGACAATTCAGCCGGAGTTCATGCCACCCCTGATGTGATAGTGTCACATTGTGGTGGGAGGTGTGTGATGCGTGCTTTGGCTTTGGCGACCATATCCGCTTTGCTGCTGAGCGGACTGCCCCCGGCGCCGATCGAACCCGTTGCCGCCCAGAGCAGCGCCCGGCGACCAGCGCCGCCCCCGATCGACGCGGACACGCTGTGCGCGCCCTATCTGGAGAACTGGCGCGACGAGATACGCCTGACCGGCTCGATTGCCAGGAGCAGGGCACAGAGCGCGCCGACCGTCGGCGCACCTCCTCCTCCTCCGCCGCCGCCGCCGCCCCCCGGGGTGGTGGCGCCGGAAATGTCAGTCGCGGGGCGGATCGCGCCGCCCATGCCGCGCCCCCTGCCGCGCCCGATGGAGGACCGCGAACGTTATGCGGGCGAGGCGGTTTCCAACGTCATGGCGGTGGCCGAGGCGCCGGTTTCCACCTTCTCTGTCGATGTCGACACCGGCAGCTACGCCAATGTGCGGCGGATGCTGAACCAGGGCCGGATGCCGCCGAGCGCAGCGGTGCGGACCGAGGAAATGCTCAACTATTTCCGCTACGATTATCCGGCGCCAGCCGACCGGTCCCAGCCTTTTTCGGTCACGACCGACATGGCGCTGACACCGTGGAACCCGGATACGCGGCTGCTGCGGATCGGCCTGCGCGGCTATGACCTGCCGCGCGCAGAGCGCCCGGCGGCGAATCTCGTCTTTCTGGTCGACGTCTCCGGATCGATGTTCTCGCGCGACAAATTGCCGCTGGTGCAATGCTCGCTGGCGCTGCTGGCGGAGCAATTGTCCCCGCGCGACCGGGTGTCGATCGTCGCTTATTCGGGCTGGACGGGCGTCGTGCTGGAGCCGACGTCCGACCGCCGCAGGGTGATCGATTCGCTCTCACAGTTGCGGGCAGGCGGCGCCACCGCCGGCGGCGCCGGGCTGGAACTGGCCTATGCGACCGCGCGGCGGGCGTTGATCCCGGACGGCATCAACCGGATCGTCCTGGCGACGGACGGCGATTTCAATGTCGGCGTGTCCAACACCGAAGCGCTGATCGACATGGTGGAACGCGAGCGTGAAAGCGGCATCACGCTGACCACGCTCGGTTTCGGCACCGGCAATTACAACGAAGCGCTGATGGAGCAGATCGCCAATCACGGGAACGGCAATTACGCCTATATCGACAGCCCACGCGAGGCGCAGAAGGTGCTGGCGGACGAAATGTCGTCGACCCTGTTCACCATCGCGCACGACGTGAAGATCCAGGTCGAGTTCAACCCGGCCTATGTCCGCGAATATCGCCTGATCGGCTACGAGAACCGCGCGCTGCGCGAAGAGGATTTCGCCAATGACGCGGTGGACGCGGGCGAGATCGGCGCGGGGCACCAGGTGACGGCGATCTACGAGATCGTGCCGTTCGGCGCGCCGGGCTGGCTGCCCGAGCGGCGCTATGCGGCAAATCAGCGGCCGGATTCGGCGGGCGATCCGCGCGGCGAGCTGGCGCATCTCAGGTTGCGCTACAAATTACCCGGCGAGACGCAGTCAAGGGAGATCGGCGAGGCGCTCCCGGCCAGCGCGGTGCGCACCGCCCGGACGCCCGCCGGCGACTTTGCCTTCGCGGCCGGCGTCGCGGCCTATGGCCAGTTGCTGCGCGGCGACACCAATCTCGGCCGCTTCACTTTCGCCGATGCCCGCGCGCTGGCGGAACGGGGCACGGGCGGCAATTGGTGGCGGCGCGAGTTCCTCGACCTGACGCGGCTGGCCGAACGGCAACGTTTCGCGGGCGGGGGGAAATAATCAAATCGCGCGCTACGCATGGGCGATTTACGCGCAAGCATGGATCGGTCTGGCGCGATGGTCAGTCGGCGAGGGCCGGCCGGTGCTGTGCGATCCAGCGATCCGCGATCTCCCGCGCGGCGGCGTCGACTTGCGGCGTGACCGGCTGTGCCGTCACGGACAAGAGCAGCGCCGCATTCTCATCATTGGCGGCGCTAGCGATCCGCAGATAGGCGATGCCGCGTGCGACGTCCGCCGGGCCGCCTTCGCCTTCGATCAGCATACCGCCAAGCCCGCGCAGGGCGTGCGCGAAAAGGGGATCGTCCGTCTCGGATGCACGGCGATACCAATCGCGCGCGGCGACATCATCCTCGGTGACGCCCTCGCCAGTCGCCAACATGACGGCGCGGCTGATCATCGCGTTGACCTCGCCACTTTCGGACGCACGCACGACCCAGGACCAGGCCTCGGCTGGGTCGGCCGGCGTGCCGATTCCCTGCAAGTGCATCATGCCAAGTCGCCATTGCGCATAGGGCGCGAACCGGGAACCGGATTCGGCGGCGGCGCGCACATGCGCAAGGACGCGGGCCGGATCCGTCGGATACCCTTCGCTGCCTTCGGTATAAAGTTCGGCCAAAGCGAGATTGGCGGCGACAGATCCGCGCGCCGCCGCGGCATCGCGCAACCGACGCCCTACGGCTTCATCGGAAGGCCCGCCGAGACCCATCAGCAGCATCCGCGCATAATTGTACATCCCGTCGGGATTGCCGCCCTCCGATGCCATGCGGAACCAGGTACGCGCCTCGGCCTGCCGGGCCTCGTCCCGCGTCCGCATCAGCTGGAGTCCAAGATCATTTTGCGCGCCATGATCGCCGGCTTCGGCGCCGACCCGCAACGCCGCGCTCGTCTCCGTTTGTGCGACAGTGGCCGCCGGCCAGGCGAGCGCAAACATCAGCCCCAAGGCAAAGCCACGGAGCCAACGTCGGTCACACATCCAGATTCGCCACGTTCAGCGCGTTTTCCTGGATGAAGTCGCGCCTTGGCTCGACCACGTCGCCCATGAGCCTCGTGAAAATCTCGTCGGCGAGATCGGCCTGCGCGACCTCGACCTTGAGCATCGCGCGGTTGGTGGGATCGAGGGTGGTTTCCCAGAGCTGTTCGGCGTTCATCTCGCCGAGGCCCTTGTAACGCTGGACGCTGAGGCCCTTGCGGCCGGCCGCAAGGATGGCCTCCAGCAATTCGGTCGGACGGGTGACGAGCGCGCCGCGGGGATCGGGGGTCTGGCTCTTCGGCGGACCGCCCTCATTCTCCTCGGCTTCCTCCGCTTCTTCGGTCTGCACGGACGAGGATTTGAGCGACACCAGGCGGGCAATGCCCGCATAGGTTCCAGCCTCGCCCGCGACCAGGCCGTGGAGCTTGCGCGCTTCGGCGGAGTCGAGGAATTTGTGGTCGATGACATGGGCGTCGGTCACGCCGCGCCACAGACGCCTGAGGACATAATCGCCGTCCGCGCCGATCTCGGCGGTCCAGCGGCCTTCCTCGTCGACGACGTTCAGCCAGTCCTGGGTCAGCGCCAGCGCGGCGGCGCGGGCCTCTCTCGCCAGCGACGGTGCGAGCGCACCGGTCAGCCCCAGCGCCTCGATGATGGCGGGATCGTAGCGGCGCGGCACATAGGCCATGAGCGACCGCACGCGGCGGGCATGATCGGCGAGCGCGCGCAGATCGTCGCCCGAGCGTGGACCCTGGGCCGTCTCCAGCGCGGTCAGCGAGACGCCGGCCTCGATCAGATAGTCGTCGAGCGCGGCATTGTCCTTGAGATAGACTTCCGAGCGGCCCTTCGCGACCTTGTAGAGCGGCGGCTGGGCGATGTAGAGATGGCCGCGCTCGATGATCTCCGGCATCTGCCGGTAGAAGAAGGTGAGCAGCAAAGTGCGGATATGCGCGCCGTCCACGTCGGCGTCCGTCATGATGACGATCTTGTGGTAGCGCAGCTTCTCGATGTTGAACTCGTCGCGGCCGATGCTGGTGCCGATCGCCTGAATGAGCGTGCCGACCTCCTTGGACGACAGCATCCGATCGAACCGGGCGCGCTCGACGTTGAGGATCTTGCCCTTCAAGGGCAGGATCGCCTGATAATGACGGTCGCGGCCCTGCTTGGCGGAGCCGCCGGCGCTGTCGCCTTCGACGATAAACAGTTCCGACTTGGCCGGATCCTTCTCCTGGCAATCGGCAAGCTTGCCGGGCAGCGAGGCGATGCCCATGACCGATTTGCGACTGGCCTCACGCGCCTTGCGCGCCGCCTCGCGCGCGGCAGCGGCGTCGATGATCTTCTGGATGATCGTCCTGGCGTGGCCGGGATTTTCCTCCAGCCATTCGGAGAGCTTGTCGGCGATCAGGCTTTCCAGCGGCTGACGCACCTCGGAGCTGACCAGCTTGTCCTTGGTCTGCGAACTGAACTTGGGATCGGGCAGCTTGACCGAGACGATGGCTGTCAAACCCTCGCGCATGTCCTCGCCGGTCAGGCTCACCTTCTCCTTCTTCATCATGCCGGACTTGTCGGCATAATTGTTGAGGGTGCGGGTCAGCGCCGCGCGGAAGGCCGCCAAATGAGTGCCGCCGTCGCGCTGCGGGATGTTGTTGGTGAAGCACAGGACGTTTTCGTAATAGCTGTCATTCCACTCCAGCGCGACATCGATGCCGATATCGTCGCGCTGCCCGGTCACCGCGATCGGGTCGGGAATGAGAGCGGCCTTGGTGCGATCCAGATATTTGACGAAGGCCGCGATACCGCCTTCGTAATAAAGCTCGTGGCTGACCTCCTCCTCATGCCGCGCGTCGGCGAGGATCAGGCGGACACCCGAATTCAAAAAGGCGAGCTCGCGATAGCGATGCTCCAGCTTCTCGAAATCGAACTCGGTGATCTTGAAGGTGGCGGGGCTGGGCAGGAAGGTGACCTTCGTGCCCTTCTTGCCGTTCGCGGGCCCGACGACCTTGAGCGGGGCAACTGCATCGCCGTGGCGGAAGCGCATATAATGCTCCTCGCCGTCCCGCCAGATGGTGAGATCGAGGAACTCGCTGAGCGCATTCACGACCGAGACACCGACGCCGTGCAGGCCGCCGGAGACCTTGTAGGCATTGTCGTCCGACGTGTTCTCGAACTTGCCGCCGGCATGGAGCTGGGTCATGATGACCTCGGCCGCCGAGACGCCCTCTTCGGCGTGGATACCCGTCGGGATGCCGCGGCCATTGTCCTCCACGCTGACCGAGCCATCCGGGTTCAGCGTGATGCGGATGAGGTCGCAATGGCCCGCCAGGGCCTCGTCGATCGCATTGTCCGACACCTCGAACACCATGTGGTGCAGGCCCGAACCATCGTCCGTGTCGCCGATATACATTCCGGGCCGCTTGCGGACCGCGTCGAGGCCTTTCAGCACCTTGATGGAATCGGCGCCGTAGCTGTTTTCATTGGAGGAGGATGTCATGCCGATCATATAGGGAATCGGGGGACGGAACCCAAGGGAAAAGGGCGGTTTCGGGGACTTCCCGAAAGGTACGCGGTGGCGCCGTTTCGCGGGCTGTGCAATGCTCCCCGCCGGGGTCCCGATAGCACCGGGAAAGGTGGAGGGTGATGCGGCTCATTTTGCCCATCCTGCTTGTACTGGGCCTTGCCGCTTGCGAGCGGCAACACATGCCCGGTTGGTTGCCGGAAGCAATCGGCGGACCGATTCGCCATGACAAGCTCTTCGACGGCCCGCTCCGGCTGCCCGTCATTGAAAATGGCGCGCGCCGTGGCATGCCGCCGCTTGAATCCCTGCGCCCGAACGGCATACGAGTCTCGATCGCCCCGACTTTCGGAGACCAGGCTTTCATCGTCGATTTCGTTCCGCAGCCGCTCAACTGCTACCTGCCCGATGACGGTAACTTCGTTGAGACTCGATGGCCGCATGAAGGCTGTGCATATATTCGCGTGGACTATTCGATCATCGACCAACGCGATGACCGGGCCCCGGCCCAACGGCACCGCTTCATCATCCCCGAGGAAGCATTTCGAGTCGCGGTCATCGAATTCAACGGGCTCGCCGAGCAGTGGCGCGGGTCTCACCAAGGTTGGACCGATGGCACTATGGTCGGTATCGAGCAATATCGCGGGGGGCGCCTGCGCTCGATCGAGAGCAACGCCCCCTATTCGCACCCGGTCGCGGCCTTCACTCATCAGGTGCATCGCCTGTTGCTGGCCTTCGCGCCGACCGGGACAGTCCCGCGCAGTTACGATTTCACGATCGAAACCCTGGCGGAATATCCCTGCCAGGGCACCTCCTTCAACGTAGCGGACGCAGATGGTTTCGGGGTCGGCGACGACCCCTGCGCCCGCTTTCTCGCCGAACGCTCGCGCGGCTCAGATGGCGTGGACCGCGCCGGCCGCGACACTGAGCCAGCAGGCATCGTCAATTCCAGCGAATAGGCCGGGCTCCGTTCCGGTCATCCAGACCTGTCCGGCGGCGTCCATCAGCCGGGCGAACAGAGCCGCACGGCGGACGGGATCGAGATGGGCGGCGATCTCGTCGAGGAGGAGGATCGGGCGGCGGGCGGTCCGGTCCGCGACCAGATCGGCATGGGCGAGGATGAGGCCGATCAGCAGCGCTTTCTGTTCCCCCGTCGAGCAGAGCGCGGCGGGCTGGGCCTTGGCGGCATGAGTGACGACGAGATCAGCGCGGTGCGGGCCGGCCAATGTACGGCCGGCCGCGGCATCGCGAACACGAGACGCGGCGAGATCGGCTGGTTCGCCACCCTCCAACGCGATCAGGGCGCGGGCAAAAGGCCCATCGGGTGCAGCGGCGAGGCGCTCGGAAAGCGCCGCAACGGTCGCGGCACGCGCTTCGGCGATCGCTGCGCCATGCTCGGCCATGCGCGCCTCCAGCGCCGCCAACCAGGCTTCGTCCCACGGTCCGCCGTCCGCGAGGAGCTTGTTACGGGCGCGCATCGCGGCGTCATAGCGCGCGGCATGGGTGGCGTGGCCGGGCGCCAGCGCCAGCACGAGCCGATCGAGGAACCGGCGGCGGCCGGACGCCGCTTCGGTGAACAGACGGTCCATCGCGGGGGTAAGCCAGAGAATCGACAGCCAATCCGACAAGGATGTCGCCGAGGCCGGCGCGCCGTTGACGCGGACCTGGCGGCGCTCCGGCGCGGCGGCCAGCGTGCCGGTGCCGAGATCGACATCGCCGCCCGGCACCGACAGGCGCGCCGACACTGCGAAACAGCCGGCTCCACCGGTGCGCGCCATGTCCGCGAGGCTCGCGCCCCTCAGCCCCCGCCCCGGCGACAGCAGTGAGACGGCTTCGAGCAGGTTCGTCTTACCCACCCCATTCTCCCCAGTGAGGACCACGAAGCCCGGCCCCGGCGCGACCAGCACATCGACATAGGAGCGAAAATCGCTGAGGCTGAGGCGGGAGAGATGCACCTGCCTGCTCTAACCCAAGCACGCGTACCTTCAACCTTCCCCGTGCGGCATCATGGCGCTAGCCTGTTCCGGGATGGAGGATGCGCCTGCAGACGAGGGGGGAGAGATCCCGCCGATCGAGGTGGCCGGAAACCGGCTGACCCTGCTGCCGGACGGGCCGGCGCGGCTCGACGCTCTGATCGCGATGATCGACGGCGCACGCACGTCGCTGCGTGTCCTCTATTATATCTGGGCGGACGACGCGACGGGTCGACGGGTGCGCGATGCGCTGGTCGTGGCGGCGGGGCGCGGCGTGTCCGTCTCGCTTCTCGTCGACGGCTTTGGTGCCGCCGACGCGCCGGAGCCCTTCTTCACCCCGCTGGTGGACGCGGGCGCGCGCTTCTGTCGCTTCAGCCCGCGCTTCGGCCGGCGCTATCTGCTACGCAATCATCAGAAGCTGGTTCTGGCCGACGAGACCAAGGTGATGATCGGCGGCTTCAACATCGCCGACGATTATTTCGGCACAATCAAGGAAGGCGCCTGGCGCGATCTCGGCCTGATCGTCGAGGGTGCCAGTTGCGCCAGCCTCGGCCGCTATTTCGACGATCTGTTCAAATGGGCGATGAAGCCGGACGGCAAGATGCGCCAGCTCCGCCGCGTCCTGAACACGCACAGCGTGACGGACGGCGCGCTGCACTGGCTGTTCGGTGGACCGACCCGACGGCTGAGTCCCTGGGCGCGGGCGGTGCGGCGCGATATGCGCTTTGCCCGCAAGCTCGACATCGTCGCCGCCTATTTCGCGCCGGGGCCCTTCCTGCTGCGCCGGTCCGGCAATGTCGCGAAACGGGGCGAAGTGCGGCTCGTCACGGCAGCGAAATCCGATAATCGCGCGACGGTCGGTGCAGCGCGCTACACTTATTGGACTCTCTTGAAACGCGGCGTGCGCGTGTTTGAATATCAGCCGACCAAATTGCACACGAAATTGTTCGTGATCGACGATGTCGTCCATATCGGATCAGCCAATTTCGACATGCGCAGCCTGTTCCTCAACCTGGAGATGATGCTGCGTGTCGAGGACCCGGCCTTTGCGGCGACGATGCGGCGTTTCGTCGATCAGGAGATCGCCGACTCCGCCGAGATCACGCCTGAGGCGCATCGCCGGCAGATGACATTGATCAACCGGGCGCGCTGGGCCTTCGCCTATTTCCTGGTGGCGATCGCCGATTTCCGGATCACGCGGCGGCTCAACTTCGCAGGCGAGCCGTTTCCGGATTAGATGTGTCCCGACCGAGAGGGACCAAACACCTAGGCTTCGTCCTTGTGCGCCCAGAAAAGCTGGCAAGGCGGCACATTCACCCATTCCATGCCGCGATCGATCCGGTCGAAATGGGGGTCCAGGAAATCGCGGACCTTGGGCGAGAATTGGTAGACGAGGAACGTGCCGCCCGGACGGAGCGCCGCATAGGTCGCCTCCGCAATGGCCGGGCCGACGCCGGAGGGCAGGGTCGAAAAAGGCAGGCCGGACAGGACATAATCGGCATGATCGAAGCCGCAATCTGCGATGATCTGCTGAACGTCCGCTGCCGAGCCGGTGATAGGAATCAGCCTGTTGTCGGTGAACTTCCCGCGCAGATAGCGGATAAAATCCTCGTTGGTATCGATCGCGATCAGGGTCGCGTCCGGCGCCATGCGCTGCAACACATGCTCGGTGAAGGTCCCAACGCCGGGACCATATTCGACGAACAATTTGCAATTCGCCCAGTCAACCTTGCCCAGCATCTTGTCGATCGTGGCGCGCGAGGACGGAATGATCGAGCCGACCATCACCGGATGCTTGATGAACCCGCGCAGGAAATGCCACAGCGGGCCACCGCCCGCGCCGCGCGCGAAGCGGCTCTCCCTACGCGCTTCGTCCCAGGATGCCGACATGCCAAAGTCCAGAATGTTGTCGAAAGATCATGCGTTGGCAAATCAGCGACGGCTTGGCAAGCGCGAAGGGACGGAACCGATCCCGCCACGGGGCATGACCCCGGACGGATCAGCACAAGAAAAGCATTCTAAATGAGTTCCTTAGATATCTCTCGCGGACGCATGGCGCTGCTCTTCTCGGTGATGCTGGTCGCGGCGGCCGGCAACACGGCGATGCAATCCCTGCTGCCGGCGATCGGCCGCGTGCTCGCCGTGCCGGACATCTGGGTGGCGCTCGCCTTCAGCCTATCCGCTATCCTGTGGGTCGTCGCCGCGCCTTATTGGGCGCGGCGCGCCGACCAGCGGGGCCGACGCGCGCTGATGCGGCTTGGCCTCTACGGATTCATTGCGAGCAACCTGATCTGCGGCCTCGCTTTGGCTGCGGGCCTGGGCGGGCATCTCGGCGTGGTCGCGGTTTTCGTCATCTTCATTTTCGGACGCACCCTTTATGGCGCGCTGGGATCGGCGTCGCCACCGGCCGTACAGGCCTATATCGCGGCGCGCACCGAAGGGACCAAGCGGGTCAATGCGTTGGCAATCATCGCATCCTCCTTCGGGCTCGGAACGATCATCGGGCCGGCGCTGGCTCCGGCATTCATCTTTCCACCCTTGGGCCTTTCGGCGCCGCTCATCGTATTTGCGGTCATCGGCGCGATCGTACTGGCCTGGCTCGCGCTGAAACTGCCGGACGATACGCCGCGCAACCCGGCGCGCGGCACGATCATCTCCTATCCATCAATCGGCGGCGGAACCGATCCGATGGTGATCGACGATGCGCATTCCGCCCCGCCCGCGCCTCTTCGCTGGCGCGATCCGCGTCTGGTGCCGTGGCATCTGGCCGGCATCATCGGCGGCCATGGCCAGGCCATCATCCTCACCGTTCTCGGCTTCCTGATCATTGATCGGTTGGCCCTTGCGCCCGACCATGCCCAGCAATGGATCGCCATCGTGCTGATCATCGGCGCCTTCGCCACCCTGCTCGCACAATGGTGGATGATCCCCCAGCTGAAGCTGGCCCCCGGCCGGCTTATCGTCTGGGGCTCGGTGATCGGCGCCGCGGGGAGCGCGATCACCGGCGTGTCGGACAGCGCCTACGGCATCACCATCGGCTATGCGCTGGCGTCGCTTGGTTTCGGCCTGTTCCGGCCCGGTTTCACCAGCGGCGCGAGCCTGGCCGTAGACCTGCACGAGCAGAATGCCGTCGCCGGCATGGTCACTTCGATCAACGGGCTCGCTTATGTCGCAGCGCCGGTGATCGGCGTCGCACTCTACACGATCGGCTGGCCGTTGCCCTTCCTCGCCACCGCAGCATTGCTGCTCGCGCTGGCGGGCTGGGCGGCGTTCAGTCCGACCCTTTCGGACCGCGCGGGGTGAGCATGCCGGGGGCGATGAAGCCAATCCCGGCGACGCTGCGCGCCTCCTGCATCAGGCTTTCCTGGATGCGGGCATAATCCGATTCCATCTCCGGTGTCACCGAGGCGCGGGTTTCGGACAGCGCCCGTTCGAATTCCGCCATCGTTACCGCCACCGCGTCGATCCGCGCACGCAAGGCGAATAGACCGGCGCGGCGTACCAGATCCTCCAGATCAGCCCCGGTGAAGCGGGGCGTGAGCGTCGCCAGCGCATCGAGATCGACATCGTCTGCGAGCGGCATCCCCTTGGTATGAATGCCCAATATGTGCCGCCGACCGCCCTGGTCCGGCACCGGCACATAGACCAGTTCGTCGAACCGCCCGGGGCGCAGGAGCGCCGGATCGATCAGGTTCGGCCGGTTCGAGGCGCCGATCACGACGACCGACTGCAATTCCTCCAGCCCGTCCATCTCGGCGAGGATGGTGTTCACCACGCGCTCCGTCACTTGCGGTTCGCCCCAGCCGGCACCGCGCGCAGGCACGAGGCTGTCGATCTCGTCGATGAAGATGACGGTCGGCGCAACCTGGCGGGCGCGGGCGAACAGGCGGGCGATCTGCTGCTCGCTCTCGCCATACCATTTGGAGAGCAGGTCGCTGGACTTGGTGGCGATGAAATTCGCCTCCGCCTCGCGCGCCGTCGCCTTGGCGAGAAGGGTCTTGCCGGTGCCCGGCGGGCCATAGAGCAGGAAGCCCTTGGCCGGACGGATGCCGAGCCGGCGGAAGCTGTCCGGATGCTTGAGCGGCAGCTCGACCCCCTCGCGCAGCCGTTCGCGCGCCTCGTCCACGCCGCCGACATCTTCCCAGCGCACCGTCGGCATCTGCACCATAACTTCGCGCATTGCGGAGGGCTGGACGCGTTTCAGCGCCTCTTCGAAATCCTTGCGGGTGACACGCAGATTGTCGAGCACCTCTGGCGGGATCGTGCCCTCCTCCAAATTCAACTCGGGCATGATCCGGCGGATTGCCTCGATCGCCGCTTCGCGGGTCAGGGCGGCAAGATCGGCCCCGACAAAGCCATAAGTCTGGCGAGCGAGCTGCTTCAGGTCCACGCCCTCTTCCAGCGGCATGCCGCGGGTATGGATGGCCAGGATCTCGCGTCGGCCATTCTCGTCCGGCACGCCGATCACGATCTCGCGGTCGAAGCGGCCGGGACGGCGCAGTGCCTCGTCGATCGCCTCGGGCCGGTTGGTGGCGGCGATGACGACGAGATTCTGGCGCGGCTCAAGCCCGTCGAGCAGGGTAAGGAGCTGGGCGACGAGACGCTTTTCCGTCTCGCCCGTCACCTGCCCACGCTTGGGCGCGATCGAATCGATCTCGTCGATGAAGATGATCGCCGGGGAATTGGCGTTCGCCTCCTCGAAAACCTCTCGGAGGCGCTTCTCCGATTCGCCATAGGCCGATCCCATGATTTCCGGCCCGTTGATCAGAAAGAATTGCGCGTCCGATTCATTGGCAACGGCGCGCGCCAGCCGGGTCTTGCCCGTGCCGGGCGGGCCGTGGAGCAATACTCCCTTGGGCGGATCGACGCCGAGCCGTTCGAATATCTCCGGATAGCGTAGCGGCAACTCCACCATCTCGCGCAGCTGGTCGATCGTGCCGCCGATGCCGCCGATATCGTCATAGGTGACGTCGGCGCGGCGTGTGTCCTTCGCCTCGGTATATTCGGCGCGCAGCTCGACCTCGGTATTAGCGTCGATATGGACGATGCCCTTGGGCGCGGTCGACACGACGACGAGACGAATCTCCTGTAGAGCGAAAGCCGGGGCGGTCAGCATCTGGCGCAGCTCCGGCGGGATGTCGCCGCGCGGCACCTGCTGCTGGCCGTGGGTGGCGACGACGTCGCCGGCCGTTACCGGCTTCATGCCGAAGCTGCGTTTGAGCGCCTGGGCGGAACCCTGAAGACGCAGGTTCTTTTGTGCAGGTGCGAAGACCACGCGTTGGGCCGGCTTCGATTCGGTCTTGCGGACCTCGACGAAATCGCCCGAACCGATTTCGGCGTTGGCGCGCTGAAGGCCGTCCAGGCGAATTATGGCGAGTCCCTCGTCCTCCGGATAGGGGCCGATCGCCCGCGCCGGCGTCGTGCGCTTGCCGACCAGCTCAATCACATCGCCCTCGGCAAGACCAAGCTCGGTCATCAGCGCGCGCGGCAGCCGCGCCACGCCCCGGCCACTGTCGTCGGGACGCATCGTCGCCACCTGGAGGCGCTTGGGTTTGGTTTCCTGGTCGGCCATCTGACGCCCGTCTCCCTTGTTAGCCGACCCAACATAAGCGTGGCGGTGCGATCGTCCAACCGGAGGGGCGCCAACCGGCTCCGCGCCAAGACGAAAAAAAGGCCGCCCCGAAGGACGGCCTGAAAGTTTTAGGAGAGGATGCCTGAAAGGCAGGGTCTTTTTTGCGCTTGCACAGTTTTTGTGCAAGTGCGAAGGAAACAAGCGTGAGTGCAATAATTGCATCCAGAAAGGTGAGGATTTCACATAGCTGTAGTAAAAGAAGTGCACTTTGCACTGCACAATAGGAGAGACTTTTTACCGGAAGGCGCGACACGATGAAAAGATTGCCGCCGCTTACCTCCATAGAGGCGTTTGTACAGGCTGCGCGACTCGGATCCGTCAAAGCGGCCGCGGATGCGCTGGCCCTGTCATCACCCGCATTGACTCGGCGCATCCAGTCCCTCGAGCGCCATGTTAACCGCCCTCTGTTCGAACGGCGGCACCAATCGATCCATCTCAATGCCGACGGTGAACGGCTGCTGGCGGAAATCGGCCCCGTACTCGATGAACTGACCCGAGCGCTGGAACGCGGCACCGGCGACAATGCGCAACTGCGCCTGCGGCTGGGCGTGCTTCCCCTGTTCGCCTCCTACCGGCTGATGCCCGGACTCGGCAGGCTTAGAAAATTACACCCGCATTTCCACCTCGATCTCGACACGGCGCCCGACGCCGCCGCGCGCCTGGACGACGGGCTGGACGCGGCGATCGTCCTTGCCCGCGCAGTCGATCCCGCGCTGCACGCCCGACGATTGGGGACGAATCGCGTGGTTGCGATCGGCGCCCGCGATCTGCCCGACGCGCCGCAGACGCCCGCGGATCTGGCTGGCATGACCGTGCTCGCACACCGTGACCTGCCCGACGTGTTCCGGGACTGGTGCCGCGCTGCCGGCGTCCCCGATCTCCAGCCTGCCGCGACCGATATCTTCGATTCAGGCCAGTTGCTGCTCGACGCCGCCGCCCAGGGCCTGGGCATCGCTTTCATGTTCGAAATGCATCTGGAGGGCGCCCAAGATACGCGTCTGGACCCTTTGTTCGGCATCGCCGCCGAAAGCCCCTATGCCTACTGGTTCATTTGCCGCGAAGGCGCGCTGAACCGGCAGCCCGTCCGCATCTTCCACGACTGGCTGATGAGCGAGTTCGGGATCAGCTAGAGTCGTTTCCGGCTCCGCAACAGGTTCGGCAGAGCTGTAACGGATTCTAGAGCTTCAGCCCCGCGACGATCCGGCGCATCAGCGCGCGGGGCAGAAGACGCGACGACTGGGCCGTCAGCTTGTTCATGACACCGGGAACGACGATCGCGCGATTGCGATCCAGCCCGTTCAGACCGGCACGGACAACGCCGGCCGCGCTGGTCGAGAAGCGATCGAAGCGCCCCGAGGTGACGCCGGCGACGGCGCCGAATTCGGTTGCGGTCGGGCCGGGACAGAGCGCGGTGACGCGCACGCCAGTCCCCTTCATCTCCTGGTGCAGCGCCTCGGTAAAGGAGAGGACGAAGGCCTTGGTCGCGAAATAGACGCCGAAGCCGGGGCCGGACTGGAACGCGGCGGTGGAGGCCACGTTGAGGATACCGCCTTTCCCGCGGGCACGCATGCCGGGCAAGGCAAGATGGGTGAGCTCGACCAGAGCCGCGACGTTGAGGTCGATCATCTCCCGCTGCCGGTGGCGCGGCAGATCAGCGAAGCGGCCGACGAGGCCGAAGCCGGCATTGTTGATCAAGATGTCGATGGTGAGGCCCTTGGCCTCCACAGCGGCGAACAGCTGCGCGGCGGCGTCCGGTGCAGCGAGATCGGCGTCGAAAACGTGGACGTCACCGCCAAGTGCGGCCGCCAATGCCTCGAGGCGGTCGCGTCGGCGCGCGACAAGGGCGATGGTCTCGCCCCGCGCCGCGCACGCCCGCGCAAATTCGGCGCCGAGACCCGCCGACGCCCCGGTGACGAGCGTGACGGGCCGCGCCATGCGGTTCAGGCTTTCAGGCTGGCCTTGACGATCTTGCCCGGCGCGCGGGGCGGCTCGCCCTTGGGCAGCGCATCGACATGCTCCATGCCCTCGGTCACTTCACCCCAGACCGTATACTGGCCGTCCAGGAAGCGGGCGTCATCGAAGCAGATGAAGAACTGGCTGTTGGCGCTGTCCGGATTTTGCGCGCGCGCCATCGAGGCGACGCCGCGCACATGCGGCTCGCGACTGAATTCGGCGGGAAGATCCGGCTTTTCGGAGCCACCCATGCCGGTGCCGGTCGGATCGCCGCCCTGCGCCATGAAACCATCGATGACGCGGTGGAAGATCACGCCGTCATAGAAGCCTTCCCCGGTCAGCTCCTTGATCCGCGCAACATGCTGAGGCGCGAGATCGGGACGCAGGCGGATGACGACATCGCCGCCGCTATCGAGATTGAGGACGAGCGTGTTGGTGTCTTCGGACATGGGATTCTCCTTGAGTCGGGCCGACTTAGGGGCCACGCCCCGTATCCGCAACTCGACAGGGCCATTTCCCACGCCTAGGAAGCCCCGGTCCAACGCATTCCGGGAGAGCACGATGAGCGAAAGCGAACTCGAGGCCCCCGAAGAGATGGGCGTGTCGGACACCCGTCTTGACGAAGATGACCGGCTGAAGCCCGAATTCGTACGCGAAGTGCTCGACGCACTCGAGGCCGACGACGCGGACGGCGCGCGCGCGCTGGTCGAGCCGCTCCACCCCGCCGACATTGCCGACCTGCTCGAGCTGGTCGATCGCGACCAGCGACGCGCGCTCGCCGCGGCGCTGGCCGGCATACTCGACGGCGACGTGCTCGCCGAGATGAACGACTGGGTGCGCGACGAGCTGCTGGACGCGCTCGAGCCACATGAGGTCGCCGAGATTGCCGGCGAGCTGGAGACCGACGACGCGGTCGCGATCATCGAGGATCTGGAAGAGCACGAACAGCGCGCCGTGCTGCGCGCGCTCGACCCCGACGACCGCGCCGCGATCGAGGAGGCCCTGTCCTATCCGGAGGAATCGGCCGGCCGCCTAATGCGCCGCGACGCCGTCGCCGTGCCGGAGCACTGGACCGTCGGGCAGGTGATCGATTTCCTGCGCGCGGACAAGGATATGGCGACCGATTTCTGGGAGGTGTTCGTGGTCGATCCGGCGCACCGGCCGGTCGGCACCTGCCTCCTTTCCTGGATCCTGCGCACGCCGCGCCGGATCGCGATTGCCGACGTCATGAAGCGCGAGCAGACCCTGATCCCGGTCGACATGGACCAGGAGGAGGTGGCCCTCCGCTTCCAGAAATATGCGCTCATCTCCGCCGCCGTGATCGATCAGGCCGGCCGGCTGGTGGGGATGATTACCGCCGACGATGTCGTCCACATCATCCAGGAAGAGGCGGGAGAAGACGCGCTGCTGCTCTCCGGCGCAGGGGTCGAGGGCGATATCAATGAACCGGTCAAGGACAGTTACAAGGCGCGCGTCCGCTGGCTGATCGCCAATCTTGCGACGGCGCTGATCGCGTCCGCCATCATCGCCATGTTCGGCGCGGCGATCGAGCAGATGGTGGCGCTGGCCGTGCTGATGCCGATCGTCTCGGCGATCGGCGGCAATGCGGGCACCCAGACCATGGCGGTCGCGGTGCGCGCGCTGGCGATGAACCAGCTCACCCGTTCCAACACCTGGCGCACCGTCTGGCGCGAGATCCGGATTGCGCTGCTGAACGGCATCACCATTGCGGTGCTGCTCGGGATCGGGGCGGCGCTCGTCTATTCCAATCCGGCGCTGGGCATGGTGATCGCCGCCGCGATGCTGCTCAACATCGTCATCGCCGGTCTCTCCGGCGTGGTCGTGCCGGTGGCGCTGGAGCGGATGAAGCAGGATCCGGCGGTGTCCTCATCGGTGTTCGTGACGATGATCACTGATTCGATGGGCTTCCTCGCCTTCCTCGGCCTCGCCGTTGCGAGCGGGCTGGTCGGCTAGGTTGATCGCATCACCTTCGATCACCATCTGGCGGCAATGGCGCAGCTCCATCTCAGCAAGGTCGCGGTCGGCTGCGCCAGCCTCGACGCGCTGCGCCGGCGCGTCCTGTCGCGCCGGACACGTGACCGAGTGGGCATCACCACCCGGCTCCGCCCGAAGCGCGTCGACGAGTTGATCGGCGGGTCGCTCTTCTGGATCATTAAACACCAGCTCGTCGCGCGTCAGGAGATACTGGGCTTCAGCACGCAGGAGGACGGCAAGCGCGCCATAATTCGCCTGTCCTCGACCCTGGTGCCGGTTGCCACCTGGCCCCGCCGCGCCCACCAGGGCTGGCGCTATCTCGGTCCGGACGATGCGCCGCCGGATTTGGCCGCGCTGGGCAGCACGAACAGCATAGGAAGCCTTCCGCCTGAGCTGGCACGTGCCTTGTCAGGGTTGTCGCTGATCTAGAGTCGTTTTCAGCTATGCTGAAACAGACTCCAAATCAGCGCGCGCCGCAGCGAACCATGCCGGCGCCCAGTCCCTGTACGGTGCAGGCAGGCCGCCCCGCGACCGTTACTTCACCAAGGCCGTTGGCATTAACCCGCGCGGTACGGCCGGCGGCGATAGCGACCGTGCCGGTGGTACTGGTCGTCGCCGTCACATCCTCGGCAGCGAGGTCTGCAGCGGCGAGATCGCCAGCGCCCTGCACATCGGCGCGAAGGGCACGAACGCGGCCGCTGACCTCAATCCGGCCGGAACCGAGCAGGCCGAGCGAGAGATTGTCCGCGGTCACGCCGGTCGCGGACAAGCGACCGCTGCCTTCCAGGCTGAGATCGACGCGCAAGCCCGACAGTCCTTCTATGTTCAGCCGGCCGGGGCCGATCACACGCGCCGAGCGCAGGCTGCGCGTGGACAAGGTGATTTCAAGCAGGCCCTGCTGCGCGCCTGAATTGGCGGACCAGGCGGCACGATTGGGGCGGATACGCAATGTTTGTCCCTGCGTGTCGATGAGCACCCGGTCGATCGCCGCCTGCGGCCCGCTGGCACGCGCCACCGTCGGCCGGCCTGTCACCAGCCGGACGACATAGGGGCCCTCCACCGTCACCCGATCGAAATCGGTGACCGAATAGGTCCGCTCAGCGCCCAAAACAGGCGCAGCGGCAAGCAGGGCAAATCCCAGCAGAGCGGGTAAGGCGCATTTCATGATCGCGACCATGCCCGCAAAAGCTTAACCGTCAATGGCGAAGCCCGGCGCGGCGATCAATTGCCACAGCTTGCGCTGCCCGAGCCGGTACGGGAGACCGAGCAGGTGGCACCGCCACGCACGGTCACGTCGCCCGAGCCCAAGATCGTTCCGGAAACTGATTCCGTAGCGCGCAGCGAGATGTCGCCAGAACCCGCAATCCGCACATTCGCGCGGCGCGTTTCGAAGGATTCGAGATCGGCATCGCCCGATCCGGTGACCGTGACACTAGCTTGTTCGGCACTTCCGTCGATATCGATGCCGCCCGAACCGGTAACCGAAAGTTCCGCCTCGCGCGTACGCAGCGCGCCAATCTCGAGATCGCCAGAACCCGTCACGGATGCGGAAAAACGCTCCGCCTCGACCCGATCAATGTCGAGATCACCGGAACCGGTGACCGAAGCACCTTCCAGTGTGGGCACTGTAACACGGATGGCCACGCGTCCGCCCGGCCCGCGCCAGGACCAGCCGCGCTTCGTGCCGATGTGCAGCACCCCGTCCTCCACACGGATGTCGAGGCCGTCCAGCGCCGTGCTGTCGCCTTCAGCACGGACCGAAGGCGCGCTGCCGACCATCACATTCACGTCATGCGGCCCGAAAAGCGTGATCGAGCGAAACGCGCCGACTTCGAAATCGCGCTGGTCCTGTCGACCGCTCGCTTCGCTGCGATTGGGCTGGGCATCGACCGAGCAGGCAGCAAGGCCGGACGCTGCCAAAGCGAGTATCGAAACCATGAAAGGTTTGGCGCGCATCGCTTTTCTCCCTAACTGTATTGTTGCTATAATACGCAGCAGTGGCGGAAACGCAAATGCAAAAGGCGGCCCGTCGCCGGACCGCCCTCGCATTTCATCTCGCAGCCCTGCCTGGCCGCTGGAACAAGATCGTGCCTCAGGCCTCGACCTGAACCTTGTGATGGACCAATGCGGCCTTGTTCAGAATGTCCAGAAGCTTCGCCAGTGCGGTCTTCTCGTCAACCTGCTCCATTGCACCCAGTTCGCGGGCAAGGCGCGTCGAGGCAGCCTCGAAAATCTGACGCTCGGAATAGCTCTGCTCCGGCGCGTCATCCGGGCGGAACAGATCACGGACCACTTCGGCGATCGACGCGAGGTCGCCCGAATTGATCTTCGCCTCATATTCCTGGGCGCGGCGCGACCACATCGTGCGCTTCACCTTCGGCTTACCCTTCAGGGTAGCGAGCGCCTCCTGCATCGTCTTGTCAGACGACAGCTTGCGCATACCGACGCTTTCCGCCTTGTTGGTCGGAACGCGCAGGGTCATCTTTTCCTTCTCGAAGCGGAGCACATAGAGCTCAAGCTCCATGCCGGCGATATCGGTGCTCTGCAGTTCGATCACGCGACCGACACCGTGCTTGGGGTAAACGACATAATCGCCAACGTCGAAGTTCAACGCCTTCGTTGCCATCTATCTGAAACCTTCCCATGGAAAGCGCCGCAGAAAAGCCGGTCTCAACCGCCCCTCCCCCCCGACGGGCGCGGCCAGTTGTTCCGGCGATGCGGCAATTCGCTGTTGATGAGAAGCATATAGCAGGAAAGGCAGCGGAAATCCACCCCAGCGACAGTTCGATGACAAGTTGGCCCGGGCAGATGCTTCCCGGAAGCGATCATGCCGCGCCGCGACGACCGTCGAGACTCCACGCGCCCGGACCTGAAAACACGAGATAGAGGAAGACGAAGCAATAAAGGATCGCCGCATCGCCGCCATTGTTGACCGGATAGAAGTTGTGTGGCGCATGGGCGTACCAATAGGCGACCGCCATCGTGCCCGAAGCGAGGAAGGCCGCCGGCCGGGTGAACAGGCCGAGCGTGATGAGAACCCCTGTCACGATCTCGATGAGTCCGGCATAAGCACCAAGATTATCGAGCGCGAGACCCGCACCGGCACGCTCGCCCGCCGGGAAGCTCAGGAATTTCTGGGTGCCGTGGGCGAGGAAGATAAGGCCGCTGACAATGCGCAACAGGCCGAGAAACAAAGGCGCGTAAGGGTAAAGACGGGGTGCGGTCATATGGCGGCTCCTTCCTGAGGCGCCATCAAGCTAACCACCTAACCGAAAAAGTCACCCGCCGGTTTTGCGAACCCGCCGTTGCGGCATCGCGACCTATCCGGATCAGTCGCCCTCGCCAGGCTCGGCCGAGAAATATTTATCGAATTTGCCTTCTTCGCCCTTGAAGTCGTCGGCATCCGCCGGGCTGTCCTTCTTGCGCGTGAGGTTCGGCCATTCGGCGGAATAGGTGGCGTTGAGCTCCAGCCATTTCTCCAGCCCGTTTTCGGTATCGGGCAGGATCGCCTCGGCGGGACATTCGGGCTCGCAAACTCCGCAATCGATGCACTCGCTGGGATTGATGACGAGCATGTTCTCGCCCTCGTAGAAGCAGTCCACCGGACACACTTCGACGCAATCCATATATTTGCAGCGGATGCACGCATCGGTGACGACGTAGGTCATGGCAGTCTCTATCTCCCCAAATTGTCCCTAGGCGGGGCCGGCTGGCTCCGTCAATTCGGAATAGAGCGTCCGGGCTTCGGTGGACGGACCGCGGCGGGCGGGGAGGGCCTCGACCTTCAATATGCGCACCCGACCGCGTCGGACGAAACTCAACACATCGCCGACGCGCACGGAGGCATGGGCGCGATCGACCACGCGGCCCGACAGGCGGATGCGCCCGCGTTCGGCCAGTTCCTGCGCCTCGGCACGCGTCTTCGTGATCCGGGCGAACCAGAGGAACCGGTCAAGCCGCTGACTGTCAGCCACGCTTGAGGTCCGCCAGCGCGGCGAATGCGTGACCGGCGTGAAGTGGTTTGCCGCGGGTCTGGCGCGGCCGCTCGCGCCCGCGCCAGACCCAGCCGGGGCCTTCTTCCGGCGCGTCCTTCACCTCGCGGAAGCCGAGATCCCGCATCAGGCGGGCCAGCGCTTCGGGCCTGAGGCCCAGCGAGGTGATGAAGGCCGCGTTGATCGGCGATCGGTTGCCACCGCTGCGCGCCTCATGCGCCTGGCGCGCGATCCGTTCGGCCATATCGACCCGTATCCATTGCGGGCCGGCCGCCCGGAAGCCGAGCCGCCCCTCGCCATTCGGCTTGCCCGTGAGCGGCAACACGACGGCGGAGGCGGAGGGCAATGCCGACATCGGCGCATTTGCGGCGGCAGCACGCAGGGCAGCGCGCCACCGCATCGCCTCCGGTTTCAGCGCGGCGGGCATGAAAATGTCCAGTGCACCGATCCGCACGCCCATCGCGGCGACATCGCGCCGCTGCGCCTTGTCGAGCGCCGCGACGGCACCGGCGACGGCGTCGCGCGCGACGATCCCGCCCTCGTCGACCAGCAGCGCCAGCAGGGCGCGGACCGGCGCGGGGGTAAACATGTCCTGCGCGGCGCGCCCGGCGGCCCGCAACGGCCCAAGCACCATCTGGACCTGATCACGGAGCCAATCCTTTAGACGTATAATAACGGCCTCGCGGCCCTGCGGGGATACACTATCGATTCGCCGATCGAGATGGACGCGGGGGCTCAGCAGATTCTTGCCCGGACCGAGGCGCGCCACCTCATGACCACGCCAGCGGATCGTGACCGGACGGCCGGCGTCGGTGTCCAGAGCGAAATGATCGTCGGTATCGGCGACGAGGGCGGCAGCCCGCTTCTCATATTCGCCGGTCAGCCGCCGTTCGGCAGTGGCGAGCAGCATCTTGCGGTCGGCGTGGCGCGCCGCCGGATCGACCTCGAACGCGAAACCGTTCAGCCGACCGATCGCATAGGTACCGACGCTGACCTCGCCCTCGGCATCGATCTCGACGGGGAAGGCGCCCGCTCCGGCCTTGCCGAGATCGCGCATCAGGACGGCTGTGCGCCGGTCGACGAAGCGCTGGGTGAGCCGCTCGTGCAGCGCGTCGGACAGCTTCTCCTCGACCATCATGGCGCGCTCGGCCATCGCCGCCGGCGCGGCCAGCCAGTCCGAGCGGTGCGCGACATAGGCCCAGATCCGCACGCCGGCGAGCCGGTCGGCCAGCGTGTCGATGTCGCCTTGCACATTGTCGAGCTTCGCCACTTCGCTGGCGAACCAGTCCTGCGGGATGTGGCCGTCGCCCTCGCTCAGATGGCCGAAGAGACGCGCGACAAGACGGGCATGATGCTCCGGTCCGGTCTTGCGGAAATCGGGCAGGCCGCAAGCGGCCCAGAGTCGGCGGGCCAATTCGGGCGTCGTCGCGCGCACCGCGACCGGATCAGCGGAGAGCAGTTTCAGCACCGCCAGATCCTCCGCCTCGGGCGCGGCGCGCAGGCCGCGGATCACCGGGCGGCGCTCCAGCGAGCGGATCAGCGGTTCGACTCCGCGGAAATCCAGCTCGCTCTCGCGCCAGTAGAGGAAATCGAGCGGCTGGAAGCGATGCTCCTCGATCGCCTCGATCTCCTCGGGGCGGAATTCAACGCTGCCTTCGCCTTCGAAGGTCAGCGATCCGAACGTCCCGTCGCGCTGGTGGCGGCCGGCGCGGCCCGCGATCTGCGCCATTTCCGCGATGGTGAGCCGGCGGCGGCGCTGCCCGTCGAACTTGGAAAGGCCGGCGAAAGCGACATGGGCGACATCCATGTTGAGGCCCATGCCGATCGCATCTGTGGCGACGAGATAATCGACCTCGCCCGCCTGATACATGGCGACCTGGGCATTGCGGGTACGGGGGCTGAGCGCGCCCATCACTACGGCCGCGCCGCCGCGCATGCGGCGCAACATCTCGGCCACAGCATAGACCTGCTCGGCCGAGAAGGCGACAATCGCTGAGCGCGGCGGCAGGCGGGAGAGCTTGGTCGCGCCGGCATAAGAAAGCGTCGAGAAGCGCGGACGGGTGACAATCTCCGCCTTGGGCAACAGCGCGCGGACCATCGGCTTCAGGCTTTCGGAACCCAGGATCATCGTCTCCTCCCGGCCGCGCGCATGGAGCAGGCGATCAGTGAAGACATGGCCCCTCTCGGGATCGATGCCGAGTTGCGCCTCGTCGAGAGCGACAAAGGCGAAATCGCGCGCGTTATTCGTGTCGTCTCCGGCAAACATGCCTCCGCCGGTCGGCATGCTCTCCGCGGTGCACAGGAACCACCGCGCATTCTTAGGCAGAATCTTCTCCTCGCCGGTCAGCAAGGCGACCTGGTTCGGCCCTTTTAGCGCCACGACCCGATCATAGACCTCCCGCGCCAGCAGACGCAGGGGAAATCCCATCAACCCCGAGGAATGGGCGCACATCCGCTCGACCGCGAGGTGGGTCTTGCCGGTGTTGGTCGGCCCGAGAATGGCCTTGAGCGGCGCGCGGGCGAACGTGGACATGAAGAGTAGATTGGCGGCGCCGCGCCAAAGCGCAACCTTTTCCGTTGCTTGCTCGAACGGACTCGGCTCGTCCGGTGCAAATTCCGCTTCGTCGCAAGGCGACGAAAAGTTAAATATCGTAATTTGACTTTAACCTTTTTTCTTCACAACTCTCGCCACTTGCCGGGCGGGGAAGCTGCGGCAGGGCAAACAGGCGCGGGGACAAGCCAGCCTTGTATCGGTTCAACGAGATCGTCACCCAGCCGGGCAGCGGCACCGCCGCGCTCCGCCCCGGTGACGCACTCGCGCGTCCCGTCCGCCCGCAATTCGGTGCCAAGGTCGCCGATTTCGGCGCACGCGTCGGCGATCTCGATCTTGTCGTCGATCTCGGCCAGCGGATCGGCTCGCGCGCGTGGTGGCGCGGTCTCGTCACCTGCGGCGCTTTGTGCGCCGCCGCGATCTCCTTCCTACCCGATCCGGACCCGATCGCCGGCTATTCGCCCCTGCCGATGCCCGACGCGCAGTTCGCCGAGGTCCGCACGCTGGCCATCGCGCCGCTCGCTTATGGCGCCGACACCGGCCGGCGCATGGCGCCAACCGACGCGGTCGAGCCGCTGACCGACACACCGGAACGTCCGATCGTGGAGCTGCGCACCACTCTGAGCCGGGGCGATGGCTTCGCCCGCGCGCTCGAACGTGCCGGCGTCGGCGCCGTGGAAGCCGCACAGATCGCCGCAATGGTCGGCGAGGCTGTGCCGCTTTCCGATCTGCGCGCCGGGACGACGCTTGACCTGACCCTCGGCCGTCGACCGAACCGCACCGTCGCACGACCGCTCGACACGCTCGCCTTTCGCGCCCGCTTCGACCTCAGGATCGAGATGGCGCGCGTAGACGGCCAACTCGTGCTGCGGCCGATCCCGATCGCCGTCGATGAAACCCCGCTGCGCATCCAGGGCAGAGTGGGCACCAGCCTCTACCGTTCCGCGCGCGCCGCCGGTGTGCCGGCCCGGATCGTCGAATCCTATATCCGCGCGCTCTCCACCCAAATCAGCGTGCCCAGCGACCTGCGCGCCGCCGACCGCTTCGATTTCATCATCGAGCATCGCCGCGCCGAAACCGGCGAGACCGAGACCGGTCAATTGCTCTACGCCGGCCTCGATCGCGCCTCGGGCCGCGGCCTGCAGATGATGCAATGGACTTCCGAAGGCCGTGCTCAATGGTTCGAGGCCTCCGGCGTCGGCCGCCAGCGCGGCGGCCTGGTCGCGCCCGTGCCAGGCCGCGTCACCTCCAATTACGGTCTCAGAATGCATCCGATCCTGGGCTATTCGCGCATGCATCGCGGTCTTGATTTCCGGGCGGCGCACGGCACGCCGATCGTTGCCGTGATGGACGGCACCGTGAACCGCGCAGGCCGGGCCGGCGGCTACGGCCTGCAGGTGAGGCTCAACCATTCGGGCGGAATGGCCACTTCCTATTCGCATATGAGCCGGATCGCGGTGTCGCCGGGTGCGCGGGTACGACAGGGTCAGGTGATCGGCTATGTCGGCTCCACCGGCCTGTCGACCGGCCCGCACCTCCATTACGAAATGTATCGGGGCGGCCAGACCATCAATCCGCGCTCGGTGCGCTTCATGGAACGGGCACAGCTTTCCGGCGCCGAACTCACCAATTTCCGCGCCCGCCTGCGCAGCTTGCTGGCGACGCCGCTGGGCGGCACCCGTCAGGCCGCGGCTTCGATCGAAACCACACGAGAAACAGCCGCACCCTGACCATCTTTTAGAACCGGTTCGAACGGCATACCGACACTGCGATCGCCCGCTCGTCGTAGGCATGCGGGTCTATGACGACCTCCGCGCAACCGGTCTCGAACCCATGACCGTCACGTCCGAAACGGTGCGGGTTTGCGGCGTCTTCCTAGAGCCGTTTTCAGCTCTTCTGCATCGGTACCACCTCTGTTTCAGCTAGGCTGAAACAGACTCTAGCGCCCCTGCGCGCGCCATCTTTTGACGACACGGGCCACCATCTGCTCCTCTTCACCACTGTGCCGCCAAAGCTCGGAGAAGAGCGGATCGGACGAAGCCGGCCGCCGGTCGCGCTCGAGATCGTCGAAGGCAACGCGGATCGGAATGGCGACGCCTTCGCCGCAGACGATGCATTCGCGGTTGCGAAGCGCCGGGATGACGTCGAGAAAGCCGCGCGAGCCTTCCGGCATCGCAGATTTCACGAAGGCCTGATCGCGATCGTTGTTGAGACGCATGGCGATGATCGTACCGCACTGGGAAAGCACGCCTTCAGCCAGATCGGACGGACGCTGCGTGATGAGACCCAGCGATACGCCATATTTACGGCCTTCCTTGGCGATCCGCTCCAGCACCTTCCTGACCGCCTGACCGGTCGAGGTCTTGTCGGACGGCACGTAGCGGTGCGCCTCCTCGCAGACCAGCAGGACGGGGCGCTGCACCTCGTTGCGCGACCAGATCGCATAATCGAAGACGAGGCGGGAGAGCACCGCGACGACGACCGAGACAA
Source organism: uncultured Sphingosinicella sp. (assembly GCA_964438875.1). Taxonomy (GTDB): domain Bacteria; phylum Pseudomonadota; class Alphaproteobacteria; order Sphingomonadales; family Sphingomonadaceae; genus Allosphingosinicella. The sequence continues at coordinate 29,847 of CAYTMM010000013.1, forward strand.
TGTCGGTCGGCACGCCGGAGACGTCGATGATCGAGATCGGTTTGCCATTGGCCGGTAGGCGGAAGATCTTCGAAATGAACGAGGCCATCGAATCCGCCACCAGCATGCCGGAGAACATGAACTGGTAGCGCGGGTCCGACTTCAACTCGTCGATCTTGCTCTTGAGCCGCATATAGGGCGCCGTGTCGGTCGCCTTGTTGAGGAGGCCCATCGCATTTGTCAGCGCATTGGTAAGATCCGACAACGCGTAAGGGATGGGCGAATCCACGGTCAGCTTGTTGAGTCCTTCCGCCGCACGATTCTTGGCACGGGCCTGGAGCAGGCACTTGGCGAGGATGTCCATGTCCTGCTGCCGCTCGGCGCCCTGTGAGGTCAGGATCACCTCACAATGCTCCTCGAAATTCATCAGCCAGTAGGGCATGGCGAGATTGTCGACGTTGAACAGCTCGCCATTGCCCTTGAACGCCGCCGAATATTCGCCGTGCGGATCGATCATCACGATGTGGCCCTCCGGGCTCGAATCGCAGATCCGGTGCATGATGAGCGCGGCCGAGGTGGATTTGCCGGTGCCGGTCGAACCCAGCAGCGCGAAATGCTTGCCGAGCAACGCATCGACATAGAGCGCGGCGCGCACATCCTTGGTCGGGAAGACGGTACCGATCTCGATATTCGCGCGCTCGTCGGCGGCGTACATCTGCTTGAGGTCGCCACCGGTGACCGGATAGGCCTTGCTGCCGGGAATAGGGTAGGCGGTGATGCCCCGCTTGAAGTTGACGAGCTTGCCGGTCGTCGGATCCTCGTCGCCTTCACCAAGGAAGTCGATATCGGCGACCACCACATCCGCCTCGGCATCTGCGACGCGCAGCGCGCCGACATTAGCGAGCAGCCAGCGGCGGCCCGAGGCGACCTTGATCTGACTGCCGACCTGACCGGAAATGGCGACAGACGGATCGGGATCGCCAGCGACTTCGACCAGCCGGCGACCGACCATCTCAACGACCGCGCCGCTGCCCGAAATCTCGCTGACCGCACCGAGCGCCTCGTGCTGCGCGTTCAAACTCTGGCGACTGCCCGAACGATGTCCGGTTTCGATATCATCGGCCGGGGGAAAGCTGTGAATGTTCATGGAATCGGTCATCGCGCCCGGCATCCTTCAGATCGGTTGTCGGCGACCTCATAGCGCCGCCAAGTAAACAAGCGGTTTGCGGACCTGGGTCACCGGGCCCTCCGCTTCAGGCGCACCGGGACAGACCTAGCGTCGCTGGAACAGCGCGCTCGCCCCCCAGCCGAGCAGCAGCGAGAGCGCGACCGAGACCAGGCCATAGGTAAACGACCAGCGTTCGGCCGCGTCGGCGACGAAGCGCTCGAAACCCAATTTATCGATGCTGACCTCGCGCACCGCGCCGGCGATCACCCGACCATCACGGATCAAAAAGGTCTCGGCGGTATAGGCGCCCACCGGGACTCGCGCCGGGATCGAGATGCGGGCACGATAGAGCACGCCTTCACTGATCTCCACGCCGGACGGAAGCTCCTGATAGAGCTGATGCCGACGGCGCAGATCGATGAACCCGCGCTCGAACCGCTGCAAGGTTTCGGCATCGGCGCCGCCGCCCGGCGAAAGCTGGAGATTGCCGAGTCCCAGCTCGTAGATCGCCGCGGTGCGCTCGTCGACCAGATCGCGCAACGGGCGCGACGACACGACCGCGTAGAAGCTCGGCGCCGAACGGAAACGGACGCGATCGACATTCATCCAGATGCCGGCGACCTTCTGCTTCTCGCGCACCACGATCGGCTCCATCGGTCCCTTGAGCACGACGGCGATATCGGTGCCTGGCTCCGGCGCGCGGCCGTCCGGATAGACAATCGCGCCGAACAGCAGCAACTGCGCCCCCGTGAAGCTGTAGCGAATCTCGACCTGACGCTGTGACACATCCGGAACCAGCCGGGGCTGCGCCTGCCCCAGCAGAAGCGGAGCGAACAACGCGAACAGAATGGCGCGCGGCTGTCTCACAGCATCTGCACCGTGTAAATTTCCTCGGGCCGCCAGCCGAGCTGGAGCGCCATGCGCAGCGCGACGCCGAGCACGACGATGGCGAGAATCAGGCGCAGCAGTTCCGGCTTCATCGCCTGGGCGAAGCGCGCGCCATATTGGGCACCGATCACCGAGCCGAGCAGCAGCAGACCGGCGAGCACGATGTCCACCGAACGGGTGGTGGTGGCGTGGACGATGGTGGTGATCGCAGTGACGAACAGGATCTGGAGCAGCGAGGTTCCAACCACCACGGCCGCCGACATGCCGAGCAGATAGATCATCGCAGGAACCATGATGAAGCCGCCGCCGATCCCGAGCAGCACTGTCAGAACGCCGGAGACGAAACCGAGCGCCAACGGCGCCAGCGGCGAGATGTAAAGACCAGAGCGATAAAAACGCCAGCGCATCGGCAGCATGGCGATCAGCGGATTGTGGCGTCGCGCCGGACGATCGTCGCCGGCCCTGGCGGGCAGCAGGCCGAGCGAGGTCGCCGCCTCCTTCGCCATCATCAGGCCGATGCTGCCCAGCAACAGGACGTAAAGGATCGAAATCACGGTATCGATCTGTCCCCCCTGCTGAAGCAACCGGAACAGGAAGCCGCCCGCCAGCGAGCCGAGCACGCCACCGGCGATAATGACCGCACCCATCCGGACATCGACACCGCGACGCCGGCGATGGGCAAGCACGCCGGAAATGCTGGTGCCGGTGATCTGCGTGGTCGCCGACGCGACTGCGACTGCGGGCGGAATGCCGTAGAAGATCAGGATCGGCGTGGTCAGGAAGCCGCCGCCGACACCCACCATTCCGGTGAGCAGGCCGACAAGCCCGCCCAGGCCGATAATGACGAGTGCATTTACCGAGAGTCCGGCGATCGGCAGATAAATGTCCATGGGGCGCCGACCCTAGAGCGATTTCCGGTCAGATGGAATCATCTGACCTCCCGGAGATCGCGATTCCAAAAAGTCCAGGAAGAAGGACGGCGTCACGCGCCGGGCGCGTCCGGCGCCAGCCAGCGTAGCTGGACCTCATCGCCAGCCGCCGCGCCTTCGTTCCGCGCCGTCACGCCGGCTTCCGTGAAGGCCGCGATCACGGCCTCGCGCGACGCCGCATCGCCGCCCCGGACGCCGATCGGCAGCGCGAGCCGCCGCGCGGCCCAAGTCGCCGTCGCCATCGCCCGCAAGCCGAGCTCGTCGGGTTCGCCGTCCGCGACCGCGATCTGCGGCAACGATGCCGGCGGAGGCGTGAAGGCGAGCGACCAGCCTTCCAGGCCCCGCGCGGCCCGCTCCGCCAGCGCGTGATAGGTTGCGATCGACGCACCGGGCAGCGCTGCCATGGTGACCGCCGCGCGCTTGCCGGCTTCGTCGATCACGATCGCTTCCGGCGCCACGCCCGCGACCAGCGCGATCCGGTCGCGCAGGTCCGCGCTGAGGCTGCGCCGGCTGTCGGCGGTCTGGGCGCGGGCGATCTGTGCCGATTCCCCGGCTCCAGGCCGGTTACCGACCAGCACCTGATCGATGCGCAGATCGACAGGCCGACCAGTGAGGCGCTGGGCAGTGCGCGCAGCCTCTACACTTGCCTGTTCGGAGAGTGTGGAGGTCAGCACGACCGCCCGCACCGTGATCGGCGTGCCGGCATAGTCGACATCGATCTGGCTGACCCGTGCGCCCGACGGGAAAGGCGCCAGCACCGCATCGCGGATCTGGCGCGAAGCCACCGTCTCCCAGGCGATCTTGTGCAGAGCGACACCCAGCGGAACGGCCAGCGCGATCATCACCGCCACCAGCACCACGCCCTGCACCTGCGTCTGCTTCGGCGACAGATGCGCGCCGAAGCCGTACAGCCGCACGAACAGGGCGACCGTCGCCGCCATCGCGATCAGGTTGGTGAAGAAGAGCAGCGTTGCGCCACCGGCCGCAGTCCAGTTCAACGTCGCGAAGCCGAAGCCGACCACCGCCAGCGGCGGCATCAGCGCGATCGCGATCGCCACGCCCACAACCGTGCTGCCCATGCCGCGAATCAGCCCATAGGCGCCGGCCAGCGCGGACAGGATTGCCACCAGCAGATCGAACAGATTGGGCCGGGTGCGCTGGGCGATTTCGGTCGTCACCGTCTGAAGCGGCGACATGAGGACGAAGATTGCCGAAAACACGACCGCGATGAGCGAACCGAGCGCCAGCGCCGTTGCCGCGCGCCGTACCTCGTTAAAATCGAACGTCGCGAGGCCGAAGCCCAGGCCGACGATCGGCATCATCAGCGGCGAGATCAGCATGGCGCCGATCAGCACCGCCGACGAGGGCAGCAGAAGACCGAGAATCGACATGGCCGCGGAGATCAGGATCATGAAGCAATAGCGCGCGCTCCAGCCGGATTCCTCGGCGACCCGGCGCACCACAGCTTCGTGATCCACTTCGGCGATTACTGTGCGTCGCCACCAGGCCCAGAGCGGGTTGCTCAGGATGCCGTGCGTTTCGACCGCCATGGGATGCTCCTCACAATTCCGCTCTAGGCTTTCTCTCCAAATAATGTCTGCGGCAAGGTCAGAAATCGGCGCCAAGCGTCAGCACCGGCCCCGAGCCGGGCATTGCATCGCCGGCAAGACGGAACCGCCAGTCTGCGGCCAGACGTAGATTGCTCTCGCCGACACGCAGCGGCAGCGAAGCCTGCGGGCCGGCATCGAGCCGCGTCGCGCCGGGCTGCGCCGCGCCCCAGGCAGACCCGCCGATCTCGACCGGACCCAGCGGCAGGCCGACGCGAACAGCGCCGTCCGCGAACAGATCGCGCGATCGCGTCCCGACCGCGCCGGCCTGAGCGTAGGCATCGAGCCGGACACCCGACGGCAGATTGACGCTGGCACCACCATAAACCGCCGCCGCGAAAACCGAGCGGCCACCGCCGTCCAGCCCCTGCCGTCTTTCGGCAAGCAGATGAACGGGTAGCCCCGCGATCGGCCGCCAGTCGAGCCCGAGGGCAGCTTCGGCGCCACGGCCGCGCAGCGGCGCGGACAAGCGCGCGGCAAGCGCGAGCGGGCGAGTCGTATCGCCGTTTAACCGGTAGAGAAGCCGCCCGCCCGCCTGGCTGCCGCCCAGGATTCCGCCTGGCGCCAGCGCCGGGACAGCGCCGTCCCGACGCACCAGCAGCCAGGCCGAGCCCGACCAGCGGCGCGCGGATGGCGCGTATCGCGATGGCGGCGCGGCGGGATCCGTCTGGACCTGCAACATGCGCGCGGCCGGAAGATCCGGTGCTGCGGGAACGATCGGCGGTGCCTGGAGCGCCACCGCTCCGGGCAATTCTAATCTCCGAGCCCGACGTTCGACCCGCGCCGGCGGCGCGCCGGAGACGGGCGACGGATCGACGATGTCCGGGGATGCCGCAATGATGATGCCGGGTACGGATTGCGACCGATCGGCCGATGCCTGGAGGGTGGGAGGCTTTATTCCGGCGTCGTGCACCGCCTCGTCGGGCCAGCCAACCCAGACCGCGGTGCGGATTGCGACCCAGCCGCCGACCACCAGCACCAGGAAGCGCAGCGGCGGCGGCGCGCCCCGGCTCACTCGGCCGGTAGCCGCGCCGGAAAGGCATGAGCGGTCTTGCCCCAGACGGACGCGCCGGTGCGCCGTCCGATGAGATAGCGCATCACCGCCCGCCGCGCGGCTAGCATCGCAATGATGTTGGCGACGACCACCCGTGGCAGCGAGAGCAGCCCTTCGCGCCAGCCATAGATCCGCGTGACAAAGCCGAAGCGCATGGCGAGCCGCCAGGCGAGCAGACCCAGATTGATCGCCAGCAGCATCGAGAGGAGGGCCGGGATGGGCTGCATGATGCGCCCTGCGAACAGCTCCAGCCCATAAAGCAAGCCCCACAGCACCAGCGCAGCATAAGCCGCGAACAGGATTATCGCGGCGAGCACGGAACGGCGGTCGCGGAGCCGCATCCAGCGCTCGGCAAGTCCGCCCCGCCAGCCGAGTCGTTCCCAACCAGCCAGTGCGATCCCCGCCATCCATCGGGACTTCTGCGCGACGGCCGCCTCCATCGTGGACGGGAAATAGCCGCGTGTGGCCACGATCGGACGCCCCCGGCCTGCCGGAAGGCGCACGAACGCGGCACGGCTGCCCATCAAACGCAACTTGAGGCCGAGCTCGTAATCCTCGGTCAGGCTCGCCGGATCGAACGGCGCGCCGTTCGCCGCCGCCAACCGGTCCAGCGCATCGCGTGCTATCGCGCAACCCACCCCGGCGGAAGGCAGGGCCGCGCCCAACGCCTCGCGCACAACCAGCTCCTTGCCATGCGCCTCGGCAAACTCGTCCGCATAATGGCCGCCGATCCAGCGCGATGCCGGGTCGATCAGCGGAACCACCGGGAGCTGAACCAGATCGAAGCGCTCGATCAGCGTATCAAACACCGCGAGCTCGGCGGAATGGACAACGTCTTCGGCATCGTGCAGTACCACGGCCTTGCACCGGTGGCCGTCCGCGATCTCATCCGCGGACATCGCTTCCCACAGCCGATTGAGACAATCGGCCTTGCTGGTCGGCCCTGGTGCCGGATTGACGACGAGGCGGATGCGCTCACCGGCAAAAGGCCGAGTTGCAGCGATCGTCGCCGGATCGTTGGGATAGCAACCAACATAGAGACGCCAGTCCCGCTCGCCCAACGCGGCGCGGGCGTGGGCGAGCATGGCGGCGATCACTTCAGCCTCGTCCCAGGCCGGCAGGAATATCGCGATGCGGCCCGGCCTGGAGGGCGGCGCCAGGCTTTCGGCGCAAACGGGATTCCAGCGCCCTGCAAGCAGTCTGCGCCGCAGCGCGCGTCCGATCCAGATCAGATCGATTGCAATATCACCAAGACCAAGCAACAGGAAACCGATGGCCGCGAACAATGCGGTCTCGTGCATTGCGATTTCGCTAGCGGCAAAGACGCCACTCAGCATCGTCGCCGAACCTCCCCCATTATTTAGGAGGATTCATCCATTATGGCTTATGTTTCGGCAAGAAGATTCTAATTTTCACTAAATAATATTATTTGACAGAGACTTGTCATCCTTTTCTTCACGATTGGATCATCCGCCTACGCGAATTTCCCGGAGGACTCGGGATAAAAAAAGCGCGCGCCTCAAGGGCGCGCGCTATGATTCTCCGAAAAAACTCAGGTTGCGTCTTACAGCTTCTCGGTCAGTTCCGGGACGATCTTGAACAGGTCTCCGACAAGGCCGATGTCGGCAACCTGGAAGATCGGGGCGTCCTCGTCCTTGTTGATCGCGACGATCGTCTTGGAATCCTTCATGCCGGCGAGATGCTGGATCGCGCCGGAAATGCCGACCGCGACATAGACTTCCGGGGCGACGATCTTGCCGGTCTGGCCGACCTGATAGTCGTTCGGCGCATAGCCCGCATCGACCGCGGCGCGGCTGGCGCCGACGCCCGCCTTGAGTTTGTCCGCAAGCGGATCGATGACGGCGTGGAACTGCTCCGACGAGCCGAGCGCGCGGCCGCCCGAGACAATGATCTTCGCGCTGGTCAGCTCCGGGCGCTCCGACTTGGAAAGCTCGGCGCCGACGAAGCTGGACAGGCCCGCATCGCCGCCCCCGGAGACCGGCGTGACGGCGCCCGAACCGCCCGTGGCCGCCGCCTTCTCAAAGGCGGTGGTGCGCACGGTGATGACCTTCTTGGCGTCCGACGACTTAACCGTCGCGATCGCATTGCCGGCGTAGATCGGCCGAGTGAAGGTATCCGCACTCTCGACGCTGAGGATGTCGCTGATCTGCATCACGTCGAGCAAGGCAGCGACGCGCGGCGCAATATTCTTGCCGGTGGTCGTGGCGGGCACGACGAAGGCGTCATAATCGGTGAGCAGGCCGGCGGCGAGCGGCGCGACATTCTCCGCCAGATTGTTGGTATAAGCCGCATCGTCCGCGACCAGCACCTTGCCGACACCGGCGATGCCGGCGGCCGCATCGGCCACCGCGCCGACCCCGGAACCCGCGACAAGCAGATCGACGCCGCCCAGCTTCGCGGCGGCGGTAACCGCGCTCAGCGTAGCGTCCTTCAGCTGACCGCCTTCATGTTCGACGAGAACCAAAGCGGTCATGCCACCACTCCCAGAGCCTTGAGTTTACCGATCAGTTCATCCACGTCCGCGACCTTCACGCCCGCCTGGCGCTTGGGCGGCTCCTCCACCTTCAACGTGGTGAGGCGGGGCGCGACATCGACGCCATAATCGGCCGGGGTTTTCTGCGCGAGCGGCTTGGACTTCGCCTTCATGATGTTGGGCAGCGAGGCGTAGCGCGGCTCGTTGAGGCGAAGATCGGTGGTGACGATGGCGGGCGTGTTCAGCTTCACCGTCTCCAGACCGCCATCGACCTCGCGGGTCACATCCACCTTGTCGCCGGCGATTTCCACTTTCGAGGCGAAAGTGCCCTGCGGCCAGTTCAGCAAAGCCGCCAGCATCTGGCCGGTCTGGTTGCTGTCGTCGTCGATCGCCTGCTTGCCCAGGATCACCAAGCCCGGCTCCTCCTCCTCGACGACCTTCGCCAGGAGCCTCGCTACGCCCAGCGGCTCGACCTCGTCATCGCTCTGGATCAGGATCGCCCGGTCCGCGCCCATCGCCAGTGCCGTGCGCAGCGTCTCCTGCGCCTTGGCCGGCCCGACCGACACCGCAACGATTTCCGTGGCGGCACCCTTCTCCTTCAGACGGATCGCTTCTTCCACCGCGATCTCGTCAAACGGGTTCATGCTCATCTTGACGTTCGCAAGATCCACACCCGTGCCATCCGCCTTCACCCGCGGCTTCACATTGTAATCGATCACCCGCTTCACAGCGACCAGGAGCTTCATACTATCCCCTCTCTACATGCGGTGTCATGCCGGTTACGCGGCGTTACCGACCTCCGCGACTATCTTTTTGGCGGCGTCGCCCAGATCATTGGCCGGGACGATCGCCAGACCGGATTCGGCGAGAATCCGCTTGCCTTCCTCGACATTGGTGCCTTCCAGGCGCACGACGAGAGGCACCTTCAGA
>CAYTMM010000013.1:38912-50252 GCA_964438875.1 uncultured Sphingosinicella sp.
TGACGAGAATGCCTTGCACCGCCGGATCGCTGAGGATGATCTTGAAGGCCGAAGTGACCTTCTCCTTGTTCGCACCACCGCCGACATCGAGGAAGTTGGCAGGGAACGCCCCGTTCAGCTTGATGATGTCCATCGTCGCCATGGCGAGACCGGCGCCGTTCACCATGCAGCCGATATTGCCGTCCAGCTTGATGTAAGCGAGGTCGTATTTCGACGCTTCGAGCTCCGCCGGGTCCTCCTCGGTCTCGTCGCGCAGCTCGGCCAGATCCTTGTGGCGGAACGCCGCATTCGAATCGAAGCCGACTTTGGCGTCGAGGACCATCAGCTTGCCGTCGTCGGTGACTGCCAGGGGGTTGATCTCGATCTGCGCGGCGTCGGTGCCGATGAAGGCTTCATACAGCAGGGCCGCCGTCTTCTGCGCCTGTTTCGCGAGATCGCCGGAAAGGCCCAGCGCCTTGGCGACGGCGCGGCCATGGTGAGGCATGAAGCCGGTCGCGGGATCGACGTCGAAGGTGTGAATCTTCTCCGGCGTGTCATGTGCGACGGTTTCGATGTCCATGCCGCCCTCCGTCGACACGACGAAGGCGACGCGGCCGGTCGCGCGGTCGACCAGCAAGGCGAGGTAGAATTCCTTGGCGATGTCGACGCCGTCGGTCACGTAGAGGCGGTTGACCTGCTTGCCCGCTTCGCCGGTCTGGATCGTCACCAGCGTGTTGCCGAGCATCTCGCTCGCATGCTGGCGGACCTCGTCGGCCGTCCGGGCCAGGCGGACACCACCCTTCGCATCGGGGCCGAGTTCCTCGAACTTGCCCTTGCCGCGTCCGCCGGCATGGATTTGCGCTTTGACGACGTAGAGCGGCCCGGGAAGTTTACCCGCGGCGGCCACCGCTTCATCGACACTCATAGCGGCATAGCCCGCCGGAACGGGGACGCCGAACTTCGCCAAGAGCTCCTTGGCCTGATATTCGTGAATGTTCATGGCGGGCGTCCTTAAGCATAGAGTCGGCGCAATGGGAAGCGCTGCGATGCAGCATTCTATTCCGCAGGTGAAAGAATAACTGAATCCGCGCCCGTATCGGCATCGGGAAGCAAACCTTCACGCACGGCGACGATGTGCGGCACGAGCGCCTGGCCGGCGACATTGACCGCCGTGCGGCCCATGTCGAGGATCGGATCGATGGCGAGCAACAGGCCTACGCCTTCCAGCGGCAGGCCAAGCGTCGAAAGCGTGAGGGTCAGCATCACGGTCGCCCCCGTCATGCCCGCCGTTGCCGCCGAGCCAAGCACTGAGACAAAGGCAATCAGAATATAGTCCATCGGCCCAAGGGCGATGCCGTAGAACTGCGCGACGAACAAAGCCGCGATTGCCGGATAGATGGCAGCGCAGCCGTCCATCTTCGTCGTCGCACCAAGCGGCACCGCAAAGCTCGCATAGGCACGCGGCACACCCAGCCGCTCGACCGTCACTTCTTCGGTGACAGGCAGGGTTCCGATGGACGAGCGCGACACGAAGCCGAGCTGGATCGCCGGCCAGACGGCGGCGAAGAAACGGACCGGGCTGAGGCCGTTCAGTTTCAGAAGGAGCGGATAGACACCGAACAGCACCAACGCGAGGCCGAGATAGACCGCGAAGGCGAACCAGCCGAGACTGGCCAATGCATCCCAGCCATAATGGACGATTGCCGTGCCGATCAGGCCGGCTGTGCCAATCGGCGTAAGGCAGATAATCCACCACAGGATCGTGCGCGTGATCGTCAGCGCCGATCGGATGAAGGCCAGAAACGGCGCGCCCGCCTCGCCGCTCTTCACCGCCGCGATGCCGACCGCGATCGAGATGACAAGGAGCTGAAGGACGTTAAAGCCGATCGTGCTGACGGCGGCACCGCTGTCGCCGATTCGCGTGGTCGCGGTGAGACCGAGGAAGTTGCCGGGCACCAGCCCTTTCAGGAAATCGGTCCAGCCGCCTACCGTTCCGGGCGCCGCCGCCGCGCTCGCCGCAACATTGCTGTGCAGGCCGGGCTGTAGGGCCAGGCCAAGCGCCAGCCCGATCGCGACCGCGATGCCGGCCGTTATCGCAAACCAGAGCAGGGTCTGCCCGGCCAGTCGGGCGGCGTTGGTCAGCGCACCGAGATTGGCAATGCTGGCGACGATCGCGGTGAAGACCAGCGGCGGGACGATCGCCTTCAGGAGCTGGACGAAAACCGACCCGACGGTCGCCAGCGCCTCCGCCAGCCAGCTCGTCTCGCCCAGATTTCGCGCGACGAGGCCGAGTATGACACCTGCTGCCAGACCGATCAGAACCTGCACGCCGAAGGACGGCCAACGGGGCGGGGAGACGGGAGCAGAGGTGGCCATCCTCGCCAGATATGCCCCTGTTTTCAGGCGATCAAACCGGTCCCGGCAATTTGCAGCAATGATCCGTGTCGCACCTTCACCGGAGCATTTTGCGCCTTTTCGCGAACCCGAAACGCGAAATCCGTTCAGGCCGCGCGGCCGATCGCCTTCTGCCGACGGCGCTGGACCGAGGAGCCCAGGCCGATCGCCTCGCGATATTTGGCGACGGTGCGCCGCGCGATGTCGAAGCCTTCGCCTTTCAGCATCTCGACGAGCTGGTCGTCGGAGAGAATTCTGTTCGGGTCCTCGGCGGCGATCAGCGCCTTGATCCGGCTCTTCACCGCTTCCGACGAAGCCGCATCGCCGCCGTCGGCCGACTGGATGCCGGACGTGAAGAAATATTTGAGCTCGAAGAGGCCGCGCTCGCAGGACAGATATTTGTTCGAGGTGACGCGACTTACCGTCGATTCGTGCATACCGATCGCCTCGGCCACCGCCCGCAGGGTGAGCGGCTTCAGATGCGCGACACCGTGGCGGAAGAAACCTTCCTGCCTGGTCACGATCTCCGAGGCGACCTTCATGATCGTACGCGCGCGCTGATCGAGCGCCTTCATCAGCCAGTTTGCGCTTTGCAGGCTTTCGCTGAGCCATGCCCTGGACTGCTTGTCCTGCGGCCCGCTCGCCAGCTCCTGATAATAAGTGCGGTTGATCAGCAATCGGGGTAGCGTCGCGCTGTTCAATTCAACCGCCCAGCCGGCGGCGCGCCGAGCGACGAACAGGTCGGGCACGATCGCATCGATCCGGTCGGACGCCGTAAATCTAAGCCCGGGTTTGGGATCATAGGCGCGCAGCTCGCGGATCATGTCCGTCATATCCTCGTCATCGACGCCGGTGATCCGCTTCAACGCCGCGATATTGCCCTTCGCAAGATAATCGAGATTGGCGATCAGCCGGGCCATCGCTGGATCGTAGCGGTTCGCGTCCTTCGCCTGGAGCGCGAGGCATTCGGCGAGATCGCGCGCGCCGACACCCGCCGGATCGAAGGTCTGGAGAATCGCCAACACCCGCTCGATCTCATGCAGCGCCACGCCCAGGCGCTGCGAGATGTCGAGGAGATTGCCGGTAAAATAGCCGGTATCCTCGATCTGCTCGACGAGGCGCTCGGCGATGACGAGATCGGCGCCGGACAGCGCTTCGCCGGCCTGGGCGAGAAGATGATCGTGAAGTGACCGGCTCTCGGCCGCGAAACTATCGAAATCCGGCCCGTCCTCCGGCATCCCGCCCGCGCCAGAAAGCCCGCTGCCGCTGCCCAGGCCAAGGCCACCGTCGAGACCGCCTAGCGCGTCTGCGGGACCGTCCTGGTGAAAATCCTCGCTGTTCGTGTCGATATCAAGCGCGGCATCGCCGCCGGCTGCGTCGATCTCGGGCAGCGGCTCGCCTTCATACTCGTCGCCGCCCTCGAACTCGGCCTCCGGCGCGGGTTCCGGCCGGTCAGGCCCTTCATGCTCCCCCCCGCCGACTTCCAACAGCGGGTTTTTGTCGATCTCTTCGGAAATGAAAGCCTCGATCTCGAGGTTCGACAGTGCCAGCAGACGGATCGCCTGCTGCAGCTGCGGCGTCATCACCAGCGATTGCGACTGCCGAAGATCGAGGCGCGGCCCCAAAGCCATGATTACAGCTCGAAGCTCTCCCCGAGATAGAGGCGCCGCACATTATCGTCCGCGACGAGATCGGCGGGGCTGCCCGCGAAGAGCACCTGGCCACCATAGATGATGCAGGCGCGGTCCACGATCTCCAGCGTCTCGCGGACATTGTGGTCGGTGATCAGCACGCCGATGCCGCGCGCCTTCAGCTCCACGATGAGGTCGCGGATGTCCTGAATCGAGATGGGGTCGATGCCAGCGAAGGGTTCGTCGAGCAGCATGATCGAGGGATTGGCGGCCAGCGCCCGGGCGATCTCGCAGCGCCGCCGCTCGCCACCCGACAGCGCCATGGCCGGCGCGTCGCGCAACCGCTCGATATGGAATTCGGACAGCAGCTGCTCCAGCCGGGCCTGCCGGGTCGCCTTATCCGGCTCCGCCACTTCCAGCACCGCCATGATATTCTGGCTGACGGTGAGGCCGCGGAAGATCGAGGTTTCCTGCGGCAGGTAGCCGAGCCCCAGGATCGCGCGGCGGTACATGGGCAGGCCGGTAATGTCGGCGCCGTCCAGCAGGATGCGACCGCTATCGGGTTTCACCAGCCCCATGATCGAATAGAAGCAGGTCGTCTTGCCGGCGCCGTTAGGCCCCAGCAGGCCGAGCACCTCGCCGCGATCGACGCCGAGCGATACATCGGTCAATACCGCCTTCTTGTCGTAGGACTTGGCGATCGAGACGACCGAAAGCCCGCGCGCGAACTGGCCGTCGGCCATCTCGGCCTCGGTCCGTTCGATCGGCAGCGTTTCGTTCATGGATGTTCCCGCCTGTTCCTGCGCCTAGTTAGGCGTTCGGGCGCAAAGCCTCAACCGGCAAGAGTCTTGCATGAAGATAATTCGAGGCGTGCGGTCGATCAGTTGCCCTGCGGACGCTGCGGCACGGTGAAGCGACCAGTGACGCGCCCGCCATCCGTCTGGCCTGGCGCGCCCGCAGTGCCGCCATCCATCACCGCCCGGCCCGTCGTAAGATCGAGGACGAGCCGACCGCCGCGCACATTGGATTCGCCGCGCGTCAGCGTCACTCCGCCGATCATCGTCACCAGCCGCCGATCGAGGTCGTAGATCGCGAACTGGCTGCGCGCCGTCTCGGACGGGCTGGTCAAGGTGACGCCGCCGCTCGCCTCCAGCCGCTTGATGTCGATGCCGCTGGCATTGGCATAGGCGACGGTGAGGCGCGGTGCGGCGAGACGCAGCGAACCCTGACGCACGTCGACATTGCCGGAGAAGACGGCGCGATCGGCGCGGTCGAGGACCTCGATCCGGTCGGCGGCAACATCGACCGGGGCGTTGGTATCATGCCCCTTCAGAGCCGATGCGCCGCCCTGTCCCGACGCCGGCTGCGCCGAAACCAGCGCGAGAGCCATCGTGGCGGCAATGCCGGGGATCGCGAGCCAGCGAGTCACGTTCATCACATCGCTCCCTGGACGATATGGAGACGCGGACGGCCGGTCAGCACGACACGGCGTTCGCCGAGATCCGCCTCCAGGCGTCCACCGGTGAAGGTGCCCAAGGGCATCCGGCCATCGACCGCGCCATTGCTGGCAAGGCGGCGCGCGCGCAGGTCGATCGCCACATCGCGGGTTTCCAGCCGGTAGCCGTCCGCAGCGGTCAGCAGGATCGGGCCGGCGACATCGACACGGTCGCCGGCGACATCGTAGCGGGCGCGATCGGCGCGCAGGTCAGCCGGGCCGTTGTCCAGTTCCATACGCGCCTGCATGCCGCTGATCTGGACGGCGTCGTTCGCGCTGTGCTGAAGCGCCTGGCGGGCATCGATCACGAATGGACGCCCCTGATCGTCCACGCCGCGATATTGCGCGGACTGGACCCGCATCCGGTCATCGGCCTGATCGACCTTGTTCTTGTCGAGCAGGAAGCTGACCTCCTGCTTGTCCTCGAACGGGGCAAAGGCCAGGAATGCGAGAACGACGCCGATCAGCGCGGGCAGGCCGATCTTCATGATTTGGACGACGCGATCGTGGCTGCCGCCGGGCGCCGCCCAGCCGCGCTTCTCCAGCCGCTCGCGGTCAGCCAGATCAGACATGCGCGAAAATGTCCTGTTCCGGCCAACCCGCGAGATCGAGCGCGGCACGGTGAGGGAGGAAATCGAAACAGGCCTGGGCGAGCGGAGCACGGTCTTCGCGCGCAAGACGTATGTCGAGCTTCTCCCGAAGCGCGTGCAGATAGCGCACGTCGGCGGCGGCATAGTCCTTCTGAGCCTCGCTGAGCTCCGGTGCGCCCCAATCCGAACTCTGCTGCTGCTTGGAAATCTCCTGGCCAAGCACTTCCTTCACCAGATCCTTGAGACCATGCCGATCAGTATAGGTGCGTACCAGTCGCGAGACGATTTTCGTGCAATAGACCGGCGCCGCGACGACCCCGAGCCAGCCTTGGATTGAGGCAAGGTCGAAACGGGCGAAATGATAGAGCTTCAGACGGGCCGGATCGGCGAGCACCGTTTTGAGGTTCGGCGCTGAATAATCGCTGCCGGGTGCGAAGCGCACCAGATGCTCGTCACCACCGCCATCGGAAATCTGCACCAGGCACAACCGGTCGCGGCCGACCTGAAGCCCCATTGTCTCGGTGTCGACGGCGACCGGCCCCGGCCCAAGCAGGCCGGCGGGAAGATCTTCTTCGTGAAAATAAACGCTCATGACGAACGGAGATAGGACCAAGCGCGCCCTTGCTCAATGGTCCGTCTGCACCGACGCGACGGGGCGGATCACACACGGCGCGGAATTGCGCGAGGATCAACGGCAAAACCCCTCGCCGCGCTGGCTTTTTTCCGCTATAGGATTCGGAATCGTGCCATTTTCGGGCGCGGTGGCCTTTGCGCGTTTTGCCCGGCGCAGCGGTCCTGACAGGGGATTGGGCGCTGGAAAGTATTTGAATCAGATGGGTTTCGACAGAGGGCGCCGCGGCGAACGCGGTGGGCGCGGCAGAGACAAGCGCGACAATATCGGCGGCGGTGACGATTTCGGCGGCGGCGGATTCGACAGAGGCGGCTTCGGCGGCGGTCCGCGCGGCGGCGGCGGCGGCGGCATGCCGCCCCAGGTTGTCGGCGAAGCCAAGGGCGTCGTAAAGTTCTTCAACGGACACAAGGGCTTCGGCTTCATCGTCCGCGACGATGGCGGTGAGGACGTGTTCGTGCACATCTCGGCTGTCGAGCAGGCGGGCCTGACCGGCCTGGCCGAAGGACAGCCGCTGGAATTCACCCTGGTGGATCGCGGCGGCCGCGTGTCGGCAACCGATCTCAAGATCGAGGGCGATCCGCTCCCGGTCGAGGATGCGGCCCCACGCGATCGCGGCCCGCAGCGCCAGCTGACCGGCGAAAAGGCGTCCGGTACGGTCAAGTTCTTCAATGCGACCAAGGGCTTCGGCTTCATCACGCGCGATGACGGACAGCCCGATGCCTTCGTCCACATTTCAGCCGTCGAGCGCGCTGGGATGATCTCGCTCAACGAGGGCGACCGGATCGAGTTCGAGTTGGAGGTCGATCGGCGCGGCAAGACTGCCGCGGTGAACCTCTCGCCGCTCCAGTAAGCTTTCGTTCCGACGAAACGGAAAGGCCGGCCATTGCGCCGGCCTTTTTCGTTCAGGTCGCCAGCGCCAGCAAGGCGACAATCGTGTCCGCTTCCGCTGCCGGCTTGTCGTCGCGGATGCGGGAAATGCGCGGGAAGCGCATCGCAAGGCCCGACTTGTGGCGCTTGCTGGCGTGGATCGAATCGAACGCGACCTCCAGCACGAGCTTCCTTTCGACCTCCCGCACCGGGCCGAAGCGCTGAACCGTGTGATTGCGCACGAAGCGATCGAGCCACTTCAGCTCTTCGTCGGTGAAACCCGAATAGGCCTTGCCCACCGGCAGCAGCGCCCCGTTCTCGGCCCAGCAGCCGAACGTATAGTCCGAATAATAGGACGAGCGCTTCCCGCTGCCGCGCTGCGCATACATCAGCACGCAATCGGCGGTCAGTGGATCGCGCTTCCATTTGTACCAGAGGC
The DNA here is from genome assembly GCA_964438875.1 of uncultured Sphingosinicella sp. GTDB lineage: Bacteria > Pseudomonadota > Alphaproteobacteria > Sphingomonadales > Sphingomonadaceae > Allosphingosinicella. The sequence goes on from CAYTMM010000013.1 coordinate 46,939, forward strand.
CGGTCTTGCGGCCTGTGACGTAGGGGCTGTCCCGCCGTTTCAGCATCACGCCCTCGATCGCCGCACCGCGGGCGCCGGCGCGAATGCCCTCCAACGTCCCGAAATCCGGCGCGTCGATCAGGGCTGAGAGATCGAAGCGGCCAGGATCGAGCCGAGGCACGAAGGCCTCCAGTCTGGCGCGGCGTTCGCTCCAAGGCAGCTCGCGCAAATCTTGCGTGCCATCGAACAATATGTCGTAGAGTCGGACGAACGCCGGATAGTCCGCCCGCATCTTCATCGACACCGCTTTGCGTCCCAGTCTTTGCTGAAGCGCGTTGAAGCTGGCCGCTTCACCACCCTGGGCATCACCGCGCACCAGCAATTCGCCATCGACCGCACCAGGCGCATCGAACGCATCGGCCACATCGGGAAAGCTCTTCGTGATATCGTCGCCGGCGCGGCTGTAGAGGCGAGTCTCGCCACCTGCATGCACGATCTGGACGCGGATGCCGTCCCATTTCCATTCGGCGGCATAATCGTCCAGCGACACCCGATCTTCGCCTAGCGGATGGGCCAGCATGAAAGGCCGAAATACCGGCGCATCACGGACCGCCGGACGGTCCGCGCGCCCCTCCGCCCAGTCGAACAGCGCGGGATAGGGAGGGGCAAAGCCGTGCCACACCTCCTCGACCGCATCGACGTCGAAATCGAAGGCGTCGGCCAGCGCGACCTTGGCGAGCCGCGCGGAAATGCCGATGCGCAGCGCCCCGGTGGCGAGCTTGAGCAGCGCGAACCGGCCGCCCGGATCGAGCCGGTCGAGCATCGCGGCCAGCGCCGCCGGCGCCTCCGCGCGGCCCAGCCGGGCGAGACCTTCGACGACCGTGCCGAGCCGCAGGCTGCCGTCGTCGAGATCGGCCGCGCCGTCGGGCGCCGGCCAGATCAGCGACACCGTTTCGGCCATGTCGCCGACATAATCGCGGCTGAGGCGAAACAGCAGCGGATCGACCCGCTCCTCGACCAGTGTGCGGATCATCGCCGGCTTGACCGCCGGCAGGTCCAGTTCGCCGGTCAGCGCCGCGAGCGCATAGCCTCGATCGGGATCGGGCGTACGCCGCAGATAATCGCCGATCAGCCGGAGCTTGGCGCTGCGCGAGCGCGTATAGACGAGCGCGTCGAGAAGTTGTGAAAAGTCCCGCACGCGCCCGCAAACGCTTCAGCGCCGCTTCGGCTCCGGCCGCCTAGGTCCGGCTCGCCTCGAACAGGAACCAGGCGCGCTTTTCGGCGCGGTCGGTCCAGTCGTCGAGGATGCCGGACGTCGCATTGTCCTTCGCCTCATCGACGATCTCTTTCGCCTCGCGCAGCGCTTCGACCAGCTTCAGATTGTCCTCGCGCAATTCGGCCAGCATGTCCTTGGCCGACACGAAATCCTTGTCATTGTCCTTCACGCTCTGCCGGCGGGCGATATCGCCGATCGAGCGGAGCGTCGTATTCCCTGTCTTGCGAACCCGCTCGGCGATCTCGTCGGTGGTGGCGAGGATGTCAGCCGCCTGTTCATCGAGCAGGAGATGATAATCGCGGAAATGCGGGCCGGAGACGTGCCAGTGGAAGTTCTTTGTCTTGAGATAGATCGCATAGCTGTCGGCGAGAATGCCGTTCAGCGCGTCGGCGACCGTTTTCGTCGCATTGCTGGCCAGATCCGTGGGCGTGTTCAGCTTGGCAGCAGTATCGGACATATTTACCTCCTTGTAAGCGTTCATTCCAAGATAGGTGTCACAGGCGCAACGAACCATAGCCCAGCCCGGTGCCATCCGCCGACAAATATCGATGGCCATGATCGACAGGCTTGATCAGCGCTCAGGCGAGCCGGAGCGCCTGCATCGCCACGATGAAGCCGATGACGAGGAACAGGCCGCCAATGACGTAGCGGATGGCGCGCATCGGGACCGCTTTGGCCAGCCGGTCGCCCAGCAAGGCGGCGGGAACGGAGGCGGCGAAGAGTCCCGCGCTCGCGCCCGCCATCGCCAGCCACACCGAATCAAAGCGCGCGGCGAGCGCGAAGCTCAGGAACTGACCCCGGCTGCCGGTCTCCGTGGCAAGGCAGAGGATGGCGGTGACGAGGAGGAGCGGCAGCTTCATCGAACCCAGCGACGGCGCCGCGCGCGGCAAGAACGCGCCGAGGCCGCCCAGCAGCAGCGCAAGCGCAATCATCAGCGACGCGGCGCGCGGCGGAAGGGTTGCGCCGATGAGGGCGCCTGCCCAGGCGGCGACCAGATGGCTCGCCAGCGCCGCGACGAGAAGCCCGGCCAGCACCAGGACCGGCCGGCCGCTGCGCGCGGCGAGCAAGGCCACGATCAACTGGGTCTTGTCGCCCCAGCTGGCCAGGAAGACGGCGACGAAGGTGGTGACGATCGCTTCCATGCGGCGCCCTCAGGCGCTGAGGCGCACCGAGATCGAAGCGAGCATCGCTTCGCTCGCCGCCGTCGATCCGGTCTGGCCGCAGCCGACCGCATCGCGCAGCCGATCGAAATAGATGTCCGCCGGGCATCCGCGCGGATTGGCGCGCACCGCGCGCTCCAGCGCCTCGGCGAGGCAGACCACCGGCACCATGCCATAGGCGCCCGCGATCATGCGGATAGAGGCGAGCTGCTGGACGAATTCGCGCATGTTCATCCGGCGCGTCACGGCCTGAAGGCTGTCGAGCCGATCACACAGCTCGGCACGCACCACAGTTATTCCGTCGCGTTCCCACTGCATTTTCGCGGCTCCCGCTTTTGGGTATGCCTGCACCATGCGCGCGTATGGTTACCAGCGCGTTAAGCTGCCGGGCGCTTGACAGAATCGCTCGCAATCGTCAGAGGCGACCCGGAAACGAGGGCGGCGCTGGCGCCGCTTTCTTTTTTACGCCACCGATTTTTTGAGAGAGGCTGTCATGGCCAAGCCGACCACGGTCAAGATCAAGCTCGTCAGCTCCGCCGACACGGGCTTCTTCTATGTGACCAAGAAGAATCCGCGCAACATCACCGAGAAGATGACCTTCCGGAAATACGATCCGATCGCGCGCAAGCACGTCGAGTTCAAGGAAGCCAAGATCAAGTAACGACCCGATAGGGCCGTCATCCCGGACTTGGTCCGGGATCCATGTTGCTTTCGATTGCGTCTTCGCCGCTCCCGGCATCCGGCTCGGGGGCGGCATTTTCTTTGTCTGCCGCGTCTGCAAGCAGTTCGCGCACCGCCTCGACGAATTTCAGCACCGAAATGGGCTTGGAGACATAGCCTTCCGCCCCGGCATCGCGGATGCGCTCCTCGTCGCCTTTCGCAGCATAAGCGGTGACGGC
>CAYTMM010000014.1:0-4954 GCA_964438875.1 uncultured Sphingosinicella sp.
CGTCAGGTCCGCCGTCACCGACGCGGGATGCGCCAGCAGCGCGACGCGCTTGCTTTCCAGCGGTTTGCGCAGCTCAGGATCGGCGAGCAGCCGGTCGATGCCGAATTTCATAGCGCCTGAGGTGCCGGGAGTTCGAGCACAAAGCAATCCGGATGGTGAAAATCCGGCTTGTCCGGATCGGGATGGGCGAGCGCCCACCAGGATTTGGTGCCGTCTTTCTCCTCGATCACGGCGGACAAGCCGATCCGTGGATCGTCCGCCAATAGGCCTTGGCGCGGCACCGTCGCGGCGAACTGGTAGAAGCTGTCGATCTCCCTGGCCCGATCCTCAAGCCGGCCGTCCACGAGATGCGGGGAGGTCTCAAGCACAAGCGGCTGCATTCCCGCGCGGGTTCCGGAAAAACGGTAGGCCGCCCACGCCGCATAAGGCGCAAAGTTGAACTCGATATATTCGGCCCTGCCCGGCTGTCTGGCGAACAGTTCGAAACAGGTGCTGTTCCACAGCCCGTCCTGCCGTCCCCGGCGATCCCCGATCAGCAATCCGGCGCGATGATCGACCTCGAAATTCAGCCACAAATCTTGCGCGGTGACGGACAAGCGCACGCGCAACCCCGTGACGAGGCGTGGCGGCGAAGCCGGATGCGGGATGAGAGAAACGTCCATGCCTCTCTCTTACGTCATTCCCGCGAACGCGGGAATCCAGCTGACCTTACCTTGCCGGACCTCGCAAGAATGAAGCTGGATACCCGCCTGCACGGAGATGACGGGAGGGGTATTCCCCCTCCCGCCCCGCCTAGCGGTTGCCGCCGCTGGCGCTGATCTTCTCGCCGGTCAGCCAGCCCGCATCATCGGAGGCCAGAAAGACGGCGATCGGGCCGATATCGTTTGGCTCACCGGCGCGGCCCAGCGGCGTCTGGTCCACGACTTGCTGGAAAAATTCCGATCCGACGAAGCCGGCCGTGTGGGTGCCTTCGGTCACGACAATCCCGGGATTGATCGCGTTGACGCGGATCTTGCGCGGGCCAAGCTCCTTGGCGAGCACGCCGGTCAGCGCGTCCACCGCGCCCTTGCTGGCGGAGTAGATCCCCGTTTCCGGCGGTGTAGCGATGGTCGCGGCGGACGAGATGTTGATGATGCTCCCGCCTTCGCCGAGATGACTGGCGGCGGCCCGGCTGACGAGCAGCACGCCAAGCACGTTGATGTCAAACGTGCGGCGATAGAGTTCCTCGGTCGACTCCTCGAGCGAAGCGAATTCGTAGACGCCCGAATTGTTGACCAGCACGTCCAGCTTGCCGAACGCCCCGATCGCGGCTTCGACCAGCGCCTCGGCCTGATCGCTCCTGGAGACATCGGCCTGCACCGCGATTGCCTTGCCGCCGGCGGCCTCGATCTCCTGCACAACGGCATCGGCGCCGGCCTTGCTCGATGCGTAATTGACCACGACGGCGGCGCCTTCCGCCGCCAGCGATCTGGCGATGGCGGCACCAATCCCCTTGGACGCACCGGTCACAATCGCAACCTTGTCCTGAAGCTTCGACATGATTTCAATCTCCTTGGGCCGGTGCCGGAATGGCACTCTAGTTCCAATATTCGGGATTTCGGAACTATTGAACAAAACTTCAAGACCCCCTAGATCATTTGCATGCGTCCCCTCTTTCATCCTTCGATCGAAGACGTATCGGTGGAAGCGATCCTCCATGCGCTGGCCGATCCGACACGAGCGGCGATCTTCGCCCAGCTCGCCGATGCGGGCTGCGTGCAAGGCTGTTCGACATTGGGAACGGTCGACGGCCGGTTGATCCCGAAATCGTCGCTGTCGCAGCATTTCAAGGTGCTGCGCGAAGCGGGCCTTGTCCGTTCCGAGCGCCAGGGCGTCGAAATGCGGAACACGTCGCGCTGCGGAGAAGTGAATGCCCGTTTTCCGGGTCTTCTGGCGGCGATTCTGGACGCCTATACCGCCCGGACGGAGTGTACCGCCGCGAAGGCATGACACAGGGCCCCGGCTCGGCTAAGCCGCGCGGACTATGAGCGACTACACATCCGATCTGCTGCGCCTCCTGTCCTCACGCGGCTATATTCACCAGGTGACGGACGCCGCCGCGCTCGATGCGCTCGCGGCGAAGGAGATCGTGCCCGGCTATATCGGCTTCGACGCGACTGCGCCGTCGCTCCATGTCGGCTCCCTCGTCCAGATCATGATGCTGCGCCGGCTGCAGCAGGCGGGGCACAAGCCGATCGTGCTGATGGGCGGCGGCACGTCGAAGATCGGCGATCCAAGCTTCAAGGACGAGGCGCGCCGGCTGCTGACGCCCGAGGCGATCGACGCCAATATCGCTTCGATCAAGCGCGTCTTCGAAAGTTTCCTCACCTTCGGCGATGGTCCGACCGATGCGGTGATGCTCGATAATGCCGACTGGCTCGACAAGCTCGAATATATCCCCTTCCTGCGCGAGGTGGGGCAGCATTTCTCGGTCAACCGGATGCTGAGCTTCGATAGCGTGAAACTCCGCCTCGACCGCGAGCAATCACTCTCCTTCCTCGAATTCAACTACATGATCCTGCAGGGTTATGATTTCCGCGAGCTGTCCCACCGCGCCGCCTGCCGGTTGCAGATGGGCGGTTCGGACCAGTGGGGCAATATCGTCAACGGTATCGAGCTGACCCGGCGGATGGACGGCGTGGAGGTGTTCGGCCTCACCACGCCGCTCATCACCACCGCCGACGGCGGCAAGATGGGCAAGACCGTGTCGGGCGCCGTCTGGCTCAATGCCGATCAGCTTTCGCCATACGATTACTGGCAATTCTGGCGGAACACGCAGGATGCCGATGTCGGCCGCTTCCTGAAGCTGTTCACCGATCTGCCGCTGGACGAGATCGCTCGACTGGAGGTGCTCGAAGGCGCCGGGATCAACGAGGCGAAGAAGGCGCTGGCCGACGCCGCGACGGCGATGCTGCATGGCGAGGAGGCCGCAGCAGCAGCCGCCGAAACCGCCCGGAAAACCTTCGAGGAAGGTACAGCTGGCGCAGATCTGCCCACCCTGCGCGTGAACGGCGAGATCAGCCTGGTCGATGCGCTGGTCGGCCTCGGCCTAGCCCAGTCCAAGAAGGAGGCCCGCCGCCTGATCGAACAGGGCGGCGCCCGCATCGACGGCGAGAGCGCCAGCGAGGATGTCACGATCGCCGTCACCGGCGACGTCCGCATCTCCTCCGGCAAGAAGAAACACGGCCTGCTGACCGCCTGATCCTCCGCTCACACCGGAACGTCATTCCAGCTTTCGCTGGAATGACGACTAGGTCCGAATGGAGCGACGGCTAGCGCCGGTTCAGCAGGCTGCCGTCGCTGTCCTGGATGTCGGCGACCAGCCAGCGGCCGTCGCGATGCGCAAGTTCGAGCGTGACGCGGGAGGATTCACCGAAATTCGACCGATCGATCTGCGCCGTCGCGCCGGCGGTGTTCGGCTCGAGCGAGACGATCCGGTAGGTGAATTGCCCGAAATCCTGGCAGCTGCAGAACGGATCGTAGCCGAGGCCCATGTCGGGGTCGCTCTGGCGTTCGATCGCCTGGTCCAGTTCCGGGGTGAAGATTGGACCGAGATCGCCCATTTCATCGCGCGTATACGGGCCGTAAATCTGATCGATCAGCGTCCGGGCACCGGCCAGGTCCACCTGCGGCGCGGCGGGCGCTGCCGCATCCACCGCCGGCTCGACACTATTGGCGGCAGGCGCCGTTTCGGCGGCATTGTTCGCGGTCGCGCTGTCACCGCATGCGCTCAACGCGAAAGCCGCGAGCGCGGCACCAAAAGCAAATCTCATAGAAAGTCCCCCAACCAAAAGCCGGCCTAGCCGCGCCGCACCAATATTACCCCGCCGATCACCAGCAACGCGCCGGCCAGCCGGCCCGGCGTGATCGGCGTGCGATCCAGCCCCAGCGCGCCATAATGATCGATCAGGAGCGCGGCAATCATCTGCCCGGCCACGGCGATGGTGATCAGCGAGGCGATCCCCAACCGAGGTGCGGCATAGGCGCCGACCGCGACAAAGAAGGCACCATAGAAGCCGCCCGCCCAGGCATACCAGGGCACGTCGCGCAGTGGCGCCCAGGCGATGCGCGGCTGCATGGCAATGGTCAGGGCCGCAAGCACGACCGTCCCCACAACAAAGGACAGCAAGGCGGCGAGCAGCACGGAGCCGCTCTCGCGCGCCAGGATCGCGTTGGTCGGCGGCTGCACAGCCGTCATCGCGCCGGCCATCAGCACCAACAGAGCGGGAAGGATCAGGTAAGCGGGCACATCCCCTCTTCCCCGATCTGTCATTTCAGCGAAAGCGGGAATCTCGCCTTTCTGCGTCATCCTCCCCGCAGCAGCCCCACCGCCGCGTCGCGCTCCATCAGATAGAGCAGCACCCGCGCCGCCCGTCCGCGCACGCCCTCCAGTCCACCGTCGCGATCGACCAGCAATCGCGCATCGTCCGTTGCGGCGGGCGCCAGTTCAGCAAGCAACTCGGGTGTCGCAAGACGGAATTGCTGCTCGCCAGACTGGCGCGTCCCCAATATCTCGCCGGCGCCGCGTAGTCGCAAATCCTCCTCTGCGATGCGGAAACCGTCATTGGTCTCACGCATCAGCGCGAGACGCGCCCGTGCCGTCTCGCTCAAGCTTCCGCCCCGCAGCAACAGGCAGACGCTGCGCTGGTCGCCGCGCCCGACTCTCCCCCGAAGCTGGTGAAGCTGGGCCAGACCGAAGCGATCGGCGTGTTCGACGATCATCAAGGTCGCATTGGGCACATCGACGCCGACCTCGATCACCGTCGTCGCGACCAGCACGGCCAGCCGTCCGCCCGCGAAGGCCTCCATCACCGCGTCCTTCTCCGGCCCCTTCATCCGGCCGTGGACGACGCCCACCTGCCCCGGAAAACGCTGCGCCAACACCCGCGCCCGCTCCTCGCCGCCGCCGAGGAGC
>CAYTMM010000014.1:4964-6942 GCA_964438875.1 uncultured Sphingosinicella sp.
GTCCGACGTTTCGCTTTCCTCGACCAACGGGCAGACCCAATAAGCCTGACGCCCCGCCGCGATATGGCGACCGAGGCCGTCCACCACCTCGGCCAGCCGCTCCTCGTTCATCACCCGCGTCTCGATCGGCTGGCGGCCCGGCGGCATCTCGTCGAGCCGGCTCACGTCCATCTCGCCATAATGGGTCAGCGTCAGCGTGCGCGGGATCGGCGTCGCGGTCATCACCAGCAGATGCGGCGGCCGCTCCGCCTTCGCCGTCAGCATCATCCTTTGGGCAACCCCGAAGCGGTGCTGTTCGTCCACCACCGCGAGGCCCAGCCTTTTGTAGGCGACCTTCTCCTGGAAGATCGCATGCGTGCCGATCAGGATATGGATGGACCCGTCGGCCAGCCCCATCAGGCAGGATTCGCGCACCCGCCCCTTGTCCCGCCCGGTCAGGATCGCGACGTTGACCGGCAGGCCGGCCAGCAGCCGCGAGAGATTCTCGTGATGCTGCCGCGCCAATATCTCGGTCGGCGCCAGCAAAGCCGCCTGCGCCCCCGCCTCCACCGCCGCCAGCATCGCCATCAGCGCCACCAGCGTCTTGCCCGATCCGACATCGCCCTGCAGCAGCCGCACCATCGGCGTCTCCTGCTGCAAATCGCCCTCGATCTCCGCCACCGCCCGCCGCTGCGCACCGGTCGGCGCATAAGGCAGGTTCAATTGCCCGCGCAAACTGCCGTCGCCCCTGAGCGGCGTCCCCCGCCGCCTGCGCGAGGAGGTCCGGACCAGCGTCAGCGCCAGCTGATTGGCGAACACCTCGTCATAGGCCAGCCGCTGGCGGGCCTTGGCCTCGATCCCCCCTCCCGCTTGCGGGAGGGGGCTAGGGGGTGGGCCTGCCGAAGAATCAGCATTGCCCACCCCTCGATCCCCTCCCGCTTGCGGGAGGAGAGGAACAGCGCCGCGATGCGCCGTCGTCAGCGCCTCGGCCCAGTCCGGCCAGCCGCGCTGCGCCTTCAGGCTCGGCTCGATCCACTCCGCCAGTTCCGGCACCCGCGCCAGCGCCTGCCCGGCCAGATCGCCAAGCCGGTTGTTGGTCAGCCCCTCGGACAGCGGATAGACCGGCTCGCGCTCCGGGATCGCGGCGCCCTCGCCAAGCGGCAGCACATAGTCCGGATGGACCATCTGCAGGTCCTGCCCGTAGCGATCGAGCTTGCCCGACACGATCCGTGCCTCACCCAACGGCAATTGCTTCTTCGCCCAGCCCGGATTGTTGAAATAAGTCAGCGTGATGTAATCCCCGCCCGCATCGGTCGCATGGACGCGAAACGGCCCCCTGCCCCCGCTCTGGCGATAATCGACGACGGTCAGCTCGATGGTGATCACCCGCCCGACATCGCCCTCGTCCAGCCGCGCCACGCGCTTCCGGTCGATCCAGCTCACCGGCAGGTGGAACAGCACATCCACCACCCGATCGAGCTTCAGCCGGTGCAGCGGCTTGGCGAGCGCCGGCCCGATGCCTTTCAGCACCTCCACTTCGGCGAAGAGCGGGTTGAGGATGTCCGGGCGCATGTCTATCTGGCCTGACCTACCAACGCCGGCCGGCTCCGAAAAGCCCGTCGGCCCATCGGCTATGGAAGAATGGACCGCGACACCCGCCTCAAACGCCTGAAATTCCGCGCCTGGCACCGCGGCGTGCGGGAGGCCGACATGCTGGTCGGCGGCTTCTTCGACGCCCATCATGTCGGCTGGTCAGACGCCGAGCTGGACGAATTCGAGGCGCTGCTCGAGGAGCAGGATGTCGACATCCTCGCCTGGGCCATCGGCACCGCCCCGGTCCCCGCACGCTGGCAGGGCGAGATGATGAGCCGCCTCCAGGCCCTCGATTACATCCGGCTGCCGTGATGCGGCGCCCACCTCACCAGCCCGTCATTGCGAGCGAAGCGAAGCAATCCAGTACGGCCTCCGAGGCCCGCTGGATTGCCGCGTCGCTTCGCTC
>CAYTMM010000014.1:6952-45793 GCA_964438875.1 uncultured Sphingosinicella sp.
TCCTCGCAATGACGAGAAAGCAATTATGACCGACCTTCACAAAATCCTCGCCGCCGCAGATCCGATGACGCTCGCGGGCGTGCCGGCCGGCTTCCTGCCCTGGCTGGCCGCCGATCTGGCGCGCGCAGCAAAGGGCCGGGCCGTGTTCATCGCGCCGGACGAGGCGACGATGCGGGCGCTGGTCGATGCCGCCCACTATTTCGCGCCGGAGCTGGAGACTTTCGTCTTTCCGGCCTGGGATTGCCTGCCCTATGACCGCGCCTCGCCGTCGCTGCGCGCCACCTCCGAACGCCTCGCCACGCTCCACGCGCTCCAACGTCCGTCCACCAAGCCCCAGCTCCTCGTCACCACCGTCAACGCCGCGCTCCAGCGCACGTTGACGCCCTTCCGCATCCGCCAGCTCGTCGCTCGCCTTGCGTCCGGCGAGCGGATCGACCGCGATCGCCTCGCCGCCCTGCTCGCCGCCAACGGCTACAGCCGCACCGAGACGGTGCGCGATCCCGGCGAGTTCGCGGTGCGCGGCGGCCTGGTCGATCTCTTCCCCGCCGGCGAGGAGACGGCGCTCCGTCTCGATTTCTTCGGCGACGAGATCGAAAGCGTGCGCAGCTTCGATCCCGCCAGCCAGCGCAGCATCGCGCGGATCGACGGCTTCACGCTCCTCCCCGCCTCCGAGACTTTGCTCGACGCCGACAGCATCAAGCGCTTCCGGTCCGGCTATCGCGAATTGTTCGGCGCCACTGCGACCGGAGATCCGCTCTATCAGGCGATCTCCGAAGGCCGCCGCATCGCCGGCCTCGATCACTGGCTGCCCTTGTTCGAGGAGCGCCTGTCCACCCTGTTCGATCATCTGAGCGAGGACGACCTGATCATCCGCGATCCGGGCGACAGCGGCGCGGCAGAGGCGCGGTTCGAGGCGATCCGCGACTATCACGAGAATCGTCAGCGCGCCTTGTCGTCCGATCCCGGCAGCTACCGACCGCTCGCCCCCGACAGCCTCTATCTCGGCCGCGAGGAATGGGAGGCGCTGGTCGCCGACCGCCCCGCCCATCTCGTCACGCCCTTCCACGAACCGGAAAGCGCCCGCGTCCTCGATTTCGAAGTCGAGCCCGCCCGCGATTTCGCCCCCGAGCGCGCGCAGAACGCGAACATCTACGAAGCCGTCGCCGATCACGTCGCCGAGCTGCGCCGCGCGGGCAAGAAGATCGTCCTGGCCTCCTATACCCAGGGCTCGCGCGAGCGCCTGAAAGGCCTGCTCGCCGATCATGGCCTCGCCAAAGTCGTCGAGGTCGAAAGCTGGCAGCAGGCGCTGGGCGCCGGCGCGGTCGCCCTCGCGGTCATCCAGCTCGACCACGGCTTCACCACATCCGACATCGCCCTGCTCACCGAACAGGACATGCTGGGCGATCGCCTCGTGCGCCGCCGTCGCAAGAAGAGCAGCCAGGCCTTTCTCGACGAGCTCGCCACCCTCACCCCCGGCGATCTCGTCGTCCATGCCGATCACGGCATCGGCCGTTACGAGGGGCTGACCCAGATCCCGGTGCAGAAGGCGCCGCACGATTGCGTCGCGCTCACTTATGCCGGCGGCGACAAGCTCTACGTGCCGGTCGAGAATATCGACATCCTCTCCCGCTACGGCAACGAATCCGAAGGTGTGACGCTCGATCGGCTCGGCGGCGAGGCGTGGCAGCGGCGCAAGGCGCGGATGAAGGAACGCATCCGCGAGATCGCCAACGAGCTGATCAAGACCGCCGCCGAGCGCGCCCTTCGCACCGGCGCGGTGGCGGCGCCCGACACCGGCTATGCCGCCTTCGCCGATCGCTTCCCCTATGAGGAGACCGAGGATCAGGATCGCGCGATCGACGATGTGATCGCGGACCTTACCGCCGGAAAGCCGATGGACCGCCTCGTCTGCGGCGATGTCGGCTTCGGCAAGACCGAGGTCGCCCTGCGCGCCGCCTTCGTCGCGGCGATGGCGGGGATGCAGGTTGCGCTCGTCGCCCCGACGACCCTCCTCGCGCGCCAGCACGCCCAGAATTTCAAAGAGCGGTTCCAGGGCTTCCCGATCGAGATCGGCCGCCTTTCCCGTCTCGTCCCCGCCAAGGAGGCCGCCGCGACCCGCGAGGGGCTGAAGGCCGGCAAGATCGACATCGTGATCGGCACCCACGCGGTGCTGGCCAAGGGTATCGAGTTCAAGAATCTCGGCCTCGTCATCGTCGACGAGGAGCAGCGTTTCGGCGTCGTCCACAAGGAGAAGCTGAAATCGCTGCGCACCGACGTCCATGTCCTCACCCTCACCGCCACGCCGATCCCGCGTACGCTGCAAATGGCGATGTCGGGGCTGCGTGAACTGAGCGTGATCCAGACCCCGCCGGTCGATCGGCTGGCGGTGCGCACCTATGTCATGCCTTGGGACGGCGTCGTCATCCGCGAGGCCCTGCTGCGCGAACATTATCGCGGCGGCCAGTCCTTCTTCGTCGTCCCCCGCATCGCGGACCTGCCCGACATCGAGCAATTCCTGCGCGAAGAGGTGCCGGAGGTCCGTTATGTCGCCGCCCACGGCCAGATGGGCGCAACCGAGATCGAGGAGCGGATGAGCGCCTTCTACGATCGTAAATATGAGGTTCTGCTCTCCACCACCATCGTCGAGAGTGGGCTAGACATTCCCAGCGCCAACACGCTGATCATCCACCGCGCCGATCGCTTCGGCCTCGCCCAGCTCTATCAGCTCCGCGGCCGCGTCGGCCGGGCCAAGACCCGGGCCTATGCCTATTTCACCACCCCGGCCGACCGCATCACCACCGAAACGGCCGACAAGCGCCTGAAGGTGCTCGCCAGCCTCGAGGGGCTGGGCGCGGGCTTCCAGCTCGCCACCCACGATCTCGACATACGCGGCGCCGGCAATCTGCTCGGCGACGAGCAGTCCGGCCATATCAAGGAGGTCGGCTTCGAGCTCTACCAGTCGATGCTGGAGGACGCGATCCTCGCCGCCAAGGCAGGCGGCATGGAGAAGCGCGCCGAGCCCTTCTCACCCCAGATCAGTGTCGACGCGCCGATCCTGATCCCGGACGCCTACGTCCCCGATCTCGACCTCCGAATGGGCCTCTACCGCCGCATGAACGAGCTGGAGACCCCCGCCGACATCGATCCCTTCGCCGCCGAGCTGATCGATCGCTTCGGCAAGCTGCCCGCCGAGACGGCAAACCTGCTCAAGATCATCGAGATCAAGATGAACTGCCGCAACGCGATGGTGGCGAAGCTCGACGTCGGGCCGAAGGGCGCCCTCGTTCACTTCCACGAAGACGGCTTCCCGGACCTGCCCGGCCTGCTCGCCTATGTCGAACGCCTCAAGGGCACCGCGCGCCTGCGTCCCGACAGCAAGCTCGTCATCACCCGCGACTGGCCCACCGCCGAAGCCCGCCTCAACGGCGCCATGCAATTGTCGAAAGGGCTGGCGAAGATTGTCGGCTGAAGGGCTTCACGCCGTCTTTCGAACGAATTGTAAAAGATGCTTTCCTCCGGCGGAAGCCGATGGGAATCCGCGATGCACTGCCCTAGGCTGCGGTCAGCATGATGGCGCGCTAGCCCCCCGGCGCGTGTCATCATGCCCCCTCCCCCTCCTCTGGTTCGTCACGACGCGCACGAGGGATTGCGAATCATTCTCATTATCCGTAGCCGCCCGGTGTCCACCGGGAGCGCACGTCCATGTCCGGCATCAGCCATCGTTATTCCAGCGTCGCCATTTTCCTGCACTGGCTGATCGCCGCGCTTGTCCTGTTGCAGCTCCTGCTCGTCATGGCGGGCGATGCCGTCCCCCGCGAACAGGCCGCTTTCTACCGCGACGGGCACAAGGCGGTCGGCATGAGCCTGCTGGTTCTCACCCTGGTCCGCATCGCCTGGCGGCTCGGCCACCGCGCGCCGCCGCTCCCGGCGACGATGAAGCGTTGGGAACGCGTGCTGGCGGGCGCGACCCATGTCCTGTTCTATGCCGCGCTGCTGATCCTGCCGCTGAGCGGCTGGCTCGCCTCGTCCGCCGCCGGGCGCGACATAAGCTGGTTCGGCCTGTTCAATTGGCCGTTGCTGCCGATCGGCGGCGGCCGGGAGGCGGCGGGGATGTTCATGGACGTTCACCGCGCGGTGGTGAAAGGCCTGTTCGCCCTGCTCGCATTGCATGTCGGCGCGGCGCTCAAGCACCAGTTCTTCGACCGCGACAATGTCCTCGCCCGGATGCTGCCGATCTTCGCGCGTCGAACGGATTGACGATCGCCGTCAATTCCCTCTCCCGGCAATGAAACCAACAAAGCGGGTGCACCCAGCGAAGCCCATCTCGACGGCGCCAGCCAATTGTCGAAGGGTCTGGCGAAGATATGGGGGTGATGGCCACAAGCGACCCTCACTTTTTCTCCTCCCTGAAAGGGAGGGGTCAGGGGTGGGTCGGCGCGCAGCGCCTTTCTGCTGCGCGCCGACCCTATGAAATATCGGATTGGGGGGAGACGACGGATCATTATCTGCCCGTCCATTAGGGATGGATAGCGGCCGTCGTCGCCAATATGCTCGCGAAATGGGAACCGCTTCAATTCTCCGTCCGGTGACCGGATTACTTCTAGCTGTTGCTGCCGTGGCTTGCGGGAGCGCGTCCACAACGAGACCCGTCACAGTCGACGACTTTTTATCTGATATAGATCGACTGAATGGCCGGACAGTCACGGTGACTGGTTATCTCGGCGAGTGTGAGGGGAATAGTTGCAGACTCTACCGCAACAAAGCAGAGTCAGATGAAATGGACCACGCGATGTCCGTCATGCGAGCTGCGCTTGCAGAAGGGGTCACGGATGTATCCGGGTTTCCGTTCCCCGATCATCCAGCCGTTTCGATCGTCACCGGATCTGATTTCTCCTTCTTTGATTTGCGCGCCCGGTTTTACACCGACAGCTATGTCGCGATTACCGGTCAGGCAAATGATCGATGCCGTTCAGAAGGACGGGCTTGCTTCGACAGGGCTGGCGACCTTGAACCTGTCTCCATCCGTTCAGCGTCCGCGCCATCCTGACGAAATGTGTGCATAGGAACGTCCGCATTTTTTGGGGGTAAACGGACCACCCGTCCCGCTTCCAATGTAGGAAATCCTCTGTCACGCTCGCCCCGATTCGAGGTCTCGGCTTCGTTTCCCATGCTCTTTGAATCGTCGGTTCCGCGCGAAAAAATCTCGCGGCGCACCCATCGCGCATATGGGTGAAGATGGTAAAGTTCCATACCCCGCCACCCTGTCAACTTCGTCAACTTCGCAGAGGGCGTGCCCAACGAAAAAGGGCGGCCGGCCTTGGCCGCCGGCCGCCCTTCCAGAGGGGAGTTTCGAGGCTCCCGGGAATTCAGGCGCTGCGTGTCGTCTCGTTGGCGTAGCGCGCGGCCCAGCGGATCGCGGCGTCGCCGGCATTTTCGCGCACGAAGCATTCGCCGCCCTGCGCCTGGATCGCGCCGCACAGGCTGCGCGCGTCGCCTTCGCTGGCGAAGCCGGCCACGGCGACCCGGTGCAGGATGCGGCCCCGATGGTCGATCGTGACGGTGAGCGGCGCATAGGGCGTCAGGCCGTGGCGGTCCTGCGTCTCCACCCAGGCGCGCTCGGCATTGGCCTCGTTCGAGAAGGCGCCGAGCTGGACGACATAGCGGCTGTCGCCGGCGCGGACCTGCGCCACGCGCGGCGCGGCGCGGTTGAAGCGCGGCGCGGGCGGCAGCGACACGGCGGCGGCCTGTACCACGGCCGGGGCCGGGCGGTTCAGCGTCTGGACGGCCAGCGCCTGCCGGACCTCCCGCGCGCTCGGCGCTTCGGGCTCCGGCAGCGGCACGGGCAAATAGTAAGACGGCGCCTCGGCGGCCCGCACGGGCGCTTCGGCGGTGGTGCCCCAGTCCGAATCGCCGCTGACGGCGGGCGCGGCGGTCTGCGGATAAGCGGGGGCCGCGGGCGCGAGCGCGGCGATCTGGCGCGGCGCGGCGCCGGGATCGATCAGCGGCGCTTCGGCGGCAGCCGTCTGCACCGGCGCTTCAGTTGTGCGCGACAAGGCAAGGCGGATCGGCTGGCCCGGATCGGCGGCGACCGGGGTGACGCCGAGCAGGCCGGCGACGCGGGTCATGCCGGCGTCCGGCCGGGCGAGCGCCGCCCATTGCGTCATCCGCGCCTCGACATCGCCGGACGAGATGTCCTGCGCGGCGATCGCACGGGCGCGACGCCAGTCGCCGGCCAAAGCGTGGGCCAGCGCCAGATTCTGGCGGATGCGCGGCGTTGCCGCCTGGCTGCGCGCCAGCGGTTCGAGCAGGGCGATGCCGCGCTCCGGATGGCCGGCCAGCGCATAAGCGAGGCCGCGATCATGATCGGCGGCGATGCCGGCGAGCGCATCGAGCTGCGCGACGGCGGCGGCCGGCCTGCCGAGCGCGATCTGGACCAGCGCGAAGCTCAGCCCCGCGCGCCGGTTCGCCGGATCGAGCTCCAGCACGTCGGCATAAGCGGCACGCGCCGATTGGAAGCGGCCGGCCTTCAGGTAGATGTCGGCGAGCAGCAGGCGATAGCCGGCATCGCGCGGCGCGGCGGCGACGGCGCGTTCGATCGCCTCGCGCGCCTCTTCGGTCCGGCCCTGCTGGAGCGCGCGGACGCCCTGTTCATGGGCACGCGCGGCTTCGCGGTCGGCCGGCGCGCTGGCCTGTCGGCCGCGCATCTGGCCGGACAGGGCCGTGCCGGAGGTGAGGGTGAGGCTGGCGGCCAGCGTCGAGGCGGCGATCCTGAAGGCATGGCTGCGCATTGCGTCGATCCTTCTTCGTTCGTCAGTTGCGCTTGGCGGCGGGGACCTGCCCGGCCAGCGCGTCGAGCTCCGGCAGCGAGGCCAGGAAGTCGTCGAGCGCGCCGGTGACGAGCTGCTGCGCCGAACGGCCGGTAACCGCGCAGGCGAGCCGCAGCTTGAGGTGGCGATCCGCGTCGAGCCGCAGGGTGAAGGCCGCCTTCTTGCCGACGGGCAGCGCGGCGGGCCGCTTGGGCAGCGCCAGGACCTTCGCCTTGCGCGGCGCGCGCAGCACGGGAGCCTCGACCTCTACGGTCTCGGCGTCGTCGTCGGCATCGAAATGCTCGGCGATCGCGCGTTGCTGCGCGGTCACCGCAGGCTCGTCGCCTCTGGGCAGCGGGGTCAGCGCGGAGATCGAGCTGGGCACATGCTCCGGGCCATGATCGATGAGATCGGTCTGGGCCTGGCCCATGTCATTCCAGCCGAGATCCTCGAACCCGGTATAGCCTTGCGGGCGCATCGCCGGTTTGGCGGCACCCTTGCGGGCCAGCAGCCCCGAGGAGAGTGAGGCGTAGGGACGGGCGTCGTTCATCTGGGCGCCCTCCGTCACTGGCCGATCACGCGGCGGCCGAAGCCGGGCGCGGGCCGCTGTGCCGCCGGATGCGGGATCTGCGCGCCGGGCGCGGCAAAGACGGTGCGGCGGAAATTCTTCTCGAGCCGGTCGGCGACATAGTCCCAAAGCTCGACCACTTCCTTGGCCGATTTACCGTTGGGATCGACCTCCATCACGGTGCGGCCATCGATCATCGAGGCGGCGAAATCGGTGCGGTGGTGGAGCGTGATCGGGGCGACCGTGCCATGCTGCGACAGCGCGATCGCGGCCTCGAAGGTGATCTTGGCCTTGGGCGTGGCGCCGTTGACGACGAAGATGAGCGGCTTGCCCGCGCGTTCGCACAGATCGACGGTGGCGCCGACGGCGCGCAGATCGTGCGGGGAAGGGCGGGTCGGAATGATGATCAGCTCGGCGACCTGGATGACGCTCTGGATCGCCATCGTGATCGCCGGCGGGGTGTCGATTACGGCGAGACGGAAGCCCTGCTGGCGCAACACTTCAAGGTCGGCACCGAGGCGTGCGACGGTGGTTTGGGCGAAGGCGGGCATGTCGTCCTCGCGCTCGTTCCACCAGTCGGCGAGCGAGCCTTGCGGATCGATGTCGATCAGGCAGACGGGGCCGTATCCGGCGCGTTGCGCCTGGACGGCAAGATGGCCGGACAGGGTGGTCTTCCCCGAACCGCCCTTCTGCGAAGAAAGAGCCAGGACGCGCATGCAAATATCCCTTGATGGTTCCCCACGTGGAGGCCGGGTTTGCGCCGTCGAAGCTAAAATCCGGTTAACGTTGCGGCAGGGTTTCGGCGCCGTTCCGGACAGGGTCGTGCATCGCCAAAGGGCTGATTTCGATGCTAAAGCGGCGTTAAGCATTCGCCGCTAAGAGCGGAGCCATAGTCCGGTGGAGATCAGAATGACGATCCGTTTCGCCCGAACGGGCCTTTGCGTCGCTGCGGCGCTCGCGCTGTCCGCGCCGCTGTTCGCTCAGGATCTGGCGGGGCCGAGCGTGGAGGCCGGCTTCACAGCCTGGCAGGCCGGCGATTATGATGCGGCCGTCCGCAACTGGCGCCCGCTCGCCGATCGCGGCGATGCCGATGCGCAGTTCAATCTGGGCCACGCTTATCGGCTCGGGCGGGGCGTGCCGCAGAATCTGACGCTCGCCGAGCAATGGTATGAGCGCGCCGCGCGCTCCGGCCATATGGAGGCGCAGGCCATGTATGGCGTGATCCTGTTCCAGAACGGTCGCCGGACCGAAGCGATGCCCTTCATCCAGCGCGGCGCCGAGGCCGGCGATCCGCGCGCGCAATATGTCTATGGCACCGCGCTCTTCAACGGCGATCTCGCCCCGCGCGACTGGGTGCGCGCTTATGCGATGATGAGCCGCTCCGCCGCCCAGGGCCTGGCGCCTGCCGCGACCCAGCTTGCCGAGATGGAGCGGCATATCGGATCGGACGAGGTCGCGCGCGGCCGGGAGCTGGCCGAGGCGCTGGCCCGCCAGGCGCCGCCGCCTTCGATCGCGCTTGCGGAAGCCGCGCCGCCGCCGGCACCGCCCGCTCCGGCGCGTCAGCCGACCGTGGCGCCGGTGCCCGTGCCGCCCTCCGCGGCCGTCAGTCCGCCGGAACCCGCGCCGGCCCCGGCTCCCGCGCCGACTCCCGCGCCTCCGCCCGCCGCAGCTTCCCGTCCGGCCGCGCCGACGCTCGCGCGCGGCGGCGGCCGCTGGCGCATCCAGCTCGGCGCGTTCAGCTCCGAAGCGAACGCCCGCGCCGCCTGGTCCGGCGTCGCCGGACGCCTGCCGGGATTGCAGCCGCATTATGTCCGCGCCGGCAATGTCTTCCGGCTCCAGGCCGGGCCGCTGGCCGATCGCGCCGCCGCGACGCGCGCCTGCACGGCCGCGCGTCAGGCCTGCTTCCCGGTCGCACCGTAGGGTCCTGCTTAACCGTTTCTTTGCATGGGCTTGCTATTCCCGTCCCAAGAACAAGGGACGGAAAGATGGGGCAGGCAGCCGATCTCGACGATCGCAGGGGCATGGCGTCGCGCTGGCGACGGCGGCGGATGTGCGTGCTGGTCGCCGACCGGGCCGCGCCGGCGGCGCTGCGCGAGATCAGCGCGACCGGCGCCACGCTGGAAACCTCCGCCCGCCCGCTGATCGGTGCGATGGTCGAATTGCGGCATCCCGAGGCGGGCGCGATTTCCGCCCGCGTCCGGGCCGTCGGCGATGATGGCGTCGCGCTGGGTTTCGATTATGGCGAGCGCTCGGTCGCCTTCGCTTTGGCCGCCATCGCCGCCGACATGAGCCGGCCGGGCTAGTCCGTCACCCAATCCTTGCGCGCATAGCCCTGCGCATAGAGCAGGGCGGTAAGGTCGTTGGCTTCGATCCGCGCATCCGCAGCAGCAGCAGCAGCGGGTTTGGCGTGATAGGCCACGCCCAGGCCCGCCGCCTCGATCATCGGAATGTCGTTGGCTCCATCGCCCACCGCCAGTGTTTCTTCCGCCGCCAGGCCGAGCCTGGCCGCCGCCCCGATCAGCGCTTCGCGCTTCGTCGCCGCCCCGACGATCGGGCGGGTCACCGTCCCGGCCAGCCGGTCCCCGTCGATCTCCAGCACATTGGCGATCGCCTCGTCGAAGCCGATCTCCTCCGCCACCGGCCGGGCGAAGCGGGTGAAGCCGCCGGAAACGAGCAAGGCATATGCTCCGTTGGCTTTCATCGTCCGCACCAGGGTTCGCGCCCCGGGCGTCAGGCGCACCCGCTCGGCCCGGCAGCGGTCGATCACCGCGGCGTCCAGCCCCTTCAGCAGGGCCACCCGCGCATCCAGCGCCGCCTCGAAATCCAGCTCGCCGCGCATCGCCCGTTCGGTCACGGCGGCGACCTCGGCCTTGAGGCCCGCATAATCGGCCAGTTCGTCGATGCACTCGACCGTGATCATCGTCGAATCCATGTCGGCGACGATCAGCCGCTTGCGGCGGCCGGCGGCGGGCTGGACGATCACGTCCACGCCCCCAAGCAACCCCTCCAGTGCCCTCCGCGCCACGCCCGGATCGCCATCGAGCGCGAGATCCCCCGCATGGCCCTCGTCGAGCCACGCAAAACCACGCACATCCCCCACCGCATCCTCGGCGATCGAAATATCGCCGCGCGTCAGCCGGTCCTTTGCTATCAGGGTCGCGATGAACATGGGTTCCTCTGGAAAGCCGTCGCTGGCGCTCATCGCAGGCCCGACCGCCAGCGGCAAGTCGGCGCTTGCACTGGCGCTCGCCGAAGCGGTGGACGGCACAGTGATCAATGCCGATAGCGCACAGGTTTACAAGGAGTTGCGGGTCATTTCGGCCAGGCCATCGAAAGGTGACGAACGCCGCGTCCCACATCGCCTCTACGGCTATCGCACCGGCGCGGAGGCCTGCTCGGCCGCCGATTGGGCCAAGGACGCGAAGCGGGAGATCGCTGCCGCTTATGCCGAGGGGCGTTTGCCCATCCTGACCGGCGGCACCGGCCTCTACATCCGCACCCTGATCGACGGCATTGCTCCGGTGCCCGAGATCGCCCCCGCGATCCGCGCCGAAGTCCGCGTGCTGCCCGTGTCGGACGCCCATGCCGCGCTGGCGCGGGAAGACCCTGAGGCGGCGGGGCGGATCCGGCCGAGCGACACGACCCGCATCGCGCGGGCGCTCGAGGTGGTGCGATCGACCGGCCGGACCTTGCGCGACTGGCAGGCGGAGAAAGCCGGCGGGATCGGCGGGGAAGTAAATCTGCGCCCGCTGATCCTGTTGCCGCCGCGCGACTGGCTCCACCGTCGCTGCGATGAACGGTTTAAGGAAATCTTTTCAGAAGAAGGGATTGAGGAAGTTAGTTCATTACTGGTGAAAGGATTTTCGTCCTCCGCTCCGGTCATGCGCGCGATCGGCGTGCCCGAGATCGCCGCCTTCCTGCGCGGCGAGATGAGCCGGGATGAGGCGCTGGCGGCAGGGCGGGCAGCGACCCGTCAATATGCCAAGCGCCAATATACCTGGTTCCGTCACCAGCCCCCGGCCGACTGGCCGCGTTTCGGGCAGGCTTTGGACTCCCCATCCGCTCGGGCTGAGCTTGTCGAAGCCCTGTCCTTCACTTAGGCCGCGCATATGCAGGCCTGGTTCGACAAGGATTGCGATCTTTCGATCATCCGCTCCAGGCGGGTGGCGATCGTCGGCTACGGCAACCAGGGGCGCGCCCAGGCGCTGAACCTGCGCGACAGCGGCGTCTCCGTCACCATCGCCCTGCGCGAAGGCTCGGCACGGCGCGAACCGGCGCGGGCCGACGGGTTCGACGTCATGACGTCATCCGAAGCCGCCGCGCAGGCGGACGTGGTCATGCTCCTCGCCGCCGACGAGGATCATGGCCGCATCTATGCCGAAGAGCTGGCCCCGCATCTGAAGTCCGGCGCTGCTCTGGGCTTCGCGCACGGCCTGTCGATCCGCTTCGGCCTGATCCAGCCGCGCGCCGATCTCGACATCTTCCTGGCCGCGCCCAAGGGGCCGGGTACGGCACTGCGCGACGATTATGTGGCGGGCTCCGGCCTGATCGGGCTGATTGCGGTCGAGCAGGATGCCAGCGGCGGCGCCCAGGCGCTGGCCTTGTCCTACGCCGCCGCGATCGGCAGCGGCCGGGTCGGCATCCTGCCCACCAGCTTCGCCGAGGAATGCGAGGCCGATCTGTTCAATGAACAGGCGGTTCTGTGGGGTGCGATCCCCGAGCTGATCCATGCCGGGTTCGATACATTGGTCGAGGCCGGTTTCTCACCTGAAATCGCGTATTTCGAGTGCCTTACCGAAGTGAAATTGATAGCTGATCTCATCTATGCGCGCGGCATAGCCGGGATGCGCGAGGCGATCTCCAACACCGCCGAGTTCGGGGCGCTGAAGGGCGGGGACCGGATCGTCACCGCCGACACCCGCACCGAGATGCGCCGCATCCTGCGCGAGGTCCGCTCCGGCGCCTTCGTGAAGGAGCTGATTGCCGATGCCGAGGCCGGCTATCCGCGCCTGAAGGCCAGCCGCACCCGCGCCGCCGCCCATCCTGTCGAGTCGGCCGGCAGACGGATCGCGGCGCTCACCAGCGACGCGGCGAAGAAGGGGCAGGGGGAATGAAGCGAATCGTTCCAGCGCTGATGGCGGTCTGCCTTCTGCCGGGCGGGAGCCTGCTGGCGGCCAGTCCTGCGCCATCGGCTGACGTACAGGCTGTGCCCCCCGCCGACGCCCGCGCGGCCGGACGTTATCGGCTCAGCGGCAGTCCGGATGTCGTCGCAATGCTGGAGCTCCGGCCGGACGGGCGTTTTCGCTACATGCTGATCGCCGGCGCCGTGGACGCTCATTCCGAGGGCGTGTGGGCCAGCGACGGACGCAGCGTGACGCTCAACACATCGCCGCGCCCGGTGCCGCCTGAATTGTCCGTCGGTCCGGTCACGCGCGCCGAGGGCGTGCTCTCGATCCTCGTTACCACACCTGGCGGCCGCGGCATTCCCGGCATTGATCTGCGTCTGGGCTATGCGGACGGGCAGGTGGTTGAATCCTACACGCAGGAGGATGGCTGGCGCCCGGCGGAGGGTGATCCGGCCGGAGTGCCCGTATGGGTGGACGTATCCTGGTCCATGTACGATGTCCCGCCACGCCGCTTCACGCTGGACGCGGCGGCCGGAAATGCCTTCGTCTTCGTTCTGACGCCCAATGATCTGCAAATGCTCGATTTCCGCGACTGGGTGCTCGACATATCCGGCGACGATCTGGTCACGCCGCCCGGAGGATATGGGGCTGAGACCTTCCGGCGGATGGAATGATCTTCATCGAGACCGAGCGGTTGATCCTGCGCCGTCCGCGTGATTCAGATCTCGACGCGCTCCTGCCCGGCTGGGCCGATCCGGAGATGACGCGCTACACCGAGCGTCGCGACGATCCGTGCGGCTTCCTCGTCCAGCTGATCGCGGACATGCAGGCGAAGGAGCCAGGGCAAACGGAGCCGGGCGGCCCCTGGTATCAATTCATTCTGGAAAACCGCGCGGATGGCGCTGTCGTCGGCGATATCGGCGTCGGCTTTGATACGCAGGGTGAGCGGCATGCCGAACTCGGCTACCGCATTTTGCCGGACCATCAGCGCCGGAATTATGTCCAGGAGGCCTTGCAGGCTCTGATTCCGTGGCTGATCGACGTTCATCACATTCACCGCTTCGTCGCTGTCGCCGCGGTGGAGAATGTCGCCTCCGTGAAAATCCTCCGTACACTCGGATTCCGTCAGGAGGGGCATTTCCGCGAAAGCTTCCTGCGCGATGGGCGATGGCTCGACGACCTCTCTTTTGCCCTTCTGGCGCGGGAATGGCGCGGCGGGCGCTAAAGCAGACGCATCTGCGCGCCCTCCGGCGGGACGAACAGGTCGGTGCGCAGGGGACGGCGCTCGAGGTTCAGCTCGTGCTTCCGGATTGCCCGTTCGAATCTGGCCTTGAGCAGTTCCGCCCACGGCCCCTGGCCGCGCATCCGGGTGAAGAAATTCGGATCATTGTCGCGGCCGCCGCGCAGCGCGCGGATGATCGCCATCACCTTGGCGGCGCGCTCGGGATAATGTTCGTCGAGCCAGGCGCGGAACAGGGGGGCGACTTCGTGGGGAAGGCGCACCGGCAGGTAAAAGACGCCGATCGCCCCGGCCTCAGCCGCGGCCTCGACCAGATGCTCCAACTCGTGATCGGTGATCGCCGGCACGACCGGCGCGATCGAGACATAGGCCGGCACGCCCGCATCCGCGAGCCGTCTGACCGCCGCCAGCCGTTTGCGCGCCGCCGGCGCGCGCGGCTCCAGCGTGCGCGAGATGGCGGGGGTGAGCGAGGTGACGGAAAGCGCCACGCCGGCGAGCCGGTCGCGCCCCATAGGCCCTAATAGGTCGAGATCGGCCAGGACCCGGTCGGACTTGGTGGTGATCGTCACCGGATGGCGGGTTTCGGCGAGCACCTCCAGGATCGATCGGGTGATGCGCCAGCGGCCTTCGATCGGCTGATAGGGATCGGTATTCGTCCCCATCGCGATCGGTCGGACCTGATAGCCGCTTCTGCCGAGCTCGGCGCGCAGCAGCTTCGCGGCATCCGGCTTGGCGAAGAGGCGGCTTTCGAAATCGAGGCCGGGGGAGAGATCGTGATAGGCATGGCTCGGCCGGGCGAAGCAATAGATGCAGCCATGCTCGCAGCCGCGATAGGGATTGATTGAGCGGTCGAAGCCGATGTCGGGGGACTGGTTGCGGGTGATGATCGTTTTGGGATGCTCGATGGTCACCGTCGTGCGCAGCGGTGGTACGCCGTCCAGCTCCTCGCGCGCGTCCAGCCAGTCCCCGTCCGCCTCTCGAATCGGCAGGTTGAAGCGGTCCGGGGTGCGGTTCTCGGGCGCACCCCGACCGGGACGGGCGTCGGGCCGGGGCATGAGCGGATGATGCGCTCATGATCGGAACATATCAAGAACAATCGATGCGCATTCCCGTCATCCTGAAGAACGTCAGGATGCGGAAGGCGAGGTTATTGCGGCTCCGTCTCCGGGCCGCCCTGTCCCGTCATCGCCGTCCGCACGGGTTGGCGCGGTGCGATCCGCACTGCCGCTTCGCCGCGCATGCCGGGGAAGCGCGGCCACATGCCCTGGGCGAGCGCGCGGCGGCTGGCGGAACGATCGGCGGTCTGCTCCTCGTAGATCCAGTAGTTCCGAAGGACGATCGGCACATAGCCGCGCGTTTCCCAGTACGGGATCGTCTCCATGAACAGCAGCGGATCGCTCTGGTCGTAGCGGTTGTTCCACTCGGCGATCGGAGCAGGGCCGGCATTGTAGGAGGCGATGATCTTGGGCAGCAGCCCGCCGGTTGCCGGCAAATCGCGCAGATATTCCAGATAGGTCTGGCCATATTCCATGTTGATCGACGGGATATTGAGCTGTGCGGGCGTCACCGTCTCGCCGGCGCGGCGCGCCATGTGGCGGCCGGTGCCGGGCATCACCTGCATCAGCCCGCGCGCGCCGGCGGGGCTCACCGCTTCGGGCCGGAAATTCGATTCCTGGAGCGCATGGGCGAAGGCGAGGGCGCGATCGACCCGCCAGCCCTGGGGCGGCTGCCAGCTTGGCGAGGGATAGCGGTTGTGGACGGCGGTGCGCGTACCGCGTGGGCCGTTATGGGCGAGCCACATCTGGGCGCTGGTGAGATTGAGGCGCGCGGCAAGGTGAAGCAGCGCCTCATGCTCGTTCGGCCGGCCGATGCGGGCCTGATGGCGGATGAGCGAGTCCGCAAGGCTGGCTTCGCCGATTTCGGCCAGCGCGACGGCGGCGCGAACATTGCGATGCTGGGAGATGTCGCGCCACTCCTCGGCGCTCAGCGGATCGAGCGTGGCGGGCACGGCGCGGATGCCGAGCGCGCTCTGCGCGAGCAGGCCGTAGAAGGTCTCGCCTAGCCGCGCGGCCGTCTGGAGCCGGCCCTGCACCCGCTCGGGGCGGCCGCAGGCGGTGTCGGCGCGCGCCGCCCAGTAATGGCCGGCAGCGGACAGCTCGATGTCGCCGGACCGGCTGGCGACGGTGCCGAAATGGTCAGCGGCGGCATTGCAGTCGCGCATCCGCCAGGCGGCGAGGCCCGCCACCCAATCGGCATGGATCGCATATTCCGTCGGCCCGCCGCGCGCTTCGCCGGCGATGCGGCGCGCGTCATTGTCATAGCCGTTCAGGTAGAAGACCCAGGCGATGCGCTGGCGGAAGGCGGTGCGCGCTTCTTCGCTGAGACCGCCGCCCTGATCATTAAGGATCGCTTCGGCCTCGAACGGCCGGTCGGCGACCAGCAGCGGCTGGATGCGTGGCTCCAGCCGGTCGGCGACGGCATCGCCACGGATCGCGCGGGGCCGGGCGCGGCGCGGCTGTCCGGGCAGACCGGCGAGACGCTGTACTTCGGGCATGCGCGGCAGGGTGGTGGCGCCGCGCGCGGTGGCGAGCCGCGCGAGCGCCTCAGCCTGGGGCAGCTCGCGGGCATGTTCGAGCAGATCGAGCAGCGGGCCAAGCTCGACGCGCGGCGAGCCCGGCGCGGTGTAGAGCATGGCGCGGGCAAGCTCGTGCAGCGGTCCGGGCGGCATCGCGTCGAGCCGGGCGGTGGCGCTCGGCCAGTTGGACGCGCGCAGATCGGCGAAGAGGGCCTGATAATTCTCGCGCTCCGACGTGTTGAGCTGGGCGGGAATGTTGAAGGCGCGCGCCGGACGCTGTTGGCCCTGCGCCATTGCCGAAGCCGGCAAAGCGGCGAGCACGAATCCGGCGACAAGCGCCCTGGTCAGCCGCTTCATTCCGTTAGTCCTTCTTTCAGCATCTGCAGATCTTCCCAGGCAAGCTTCTTGAGGCCGGGCACCAATTCCAGCTTTTCCGGCCGAATCGTCGCCACGGTCCGTACCGGGCCGGTGGGGGTGTCGAGATCGTGCCAGCGGCCGCGCGTCGCTGTCACCGCGCCGCCGAGCAAGGCCTTCGCGCAGGCGTCGCCAAACAGCAGCAGCGCGCGCGGGCGGATCAGGCCGATATGGTGGCGGGCGATCCCGGCCAGCTTCGCGGCCTCGGCGGCGGTCAGCGCGCCGGTGGGCGTCCGCAGCGGCGACAGGGAGGCGAGATAGAGCGTATCGCGGCTCCGGCCGATCGCCGCCATCATTTTGTCGAACAGCGTACCGGCCGTACCGGAAAGCAGAGTGTCTTCGGCCAGATCGGCTTGGCCCGGCATGTCGATCATGACCATCAACCCGGATCCGGGATCGCCGGACGGCGCGATGCGTGGCGCGAGCAGGGCGCCGAGCGGCAAAACAGCTGGGTCTGTCAGCCAGGCACGGAAGGCATCGAGCGTGTCGGGCATTGCGGTGGCCGCGTCCGCTTCCGCCGCAGGGGCGATGGGCGCGGGCTTTGTCGGCCGCAGCCAGTCGCGCGGTTCCTCATCGACGAGCGTGTCTACGCCCGCCTCACTCCACCAGCTTAGAGCGCTCGCAGCCGCGCTCGAAGACATATACGCTCAACCCCACCGTGTAACCCGCAGGCATAGAGTCATTGGCTGCCGGGCTGGTCAATCGGAGATGCCGCGTTTATCTGCCAGCCGTTGGCTGCATGCGATGAGGGGAGTCCGGCGAGGATGAGCGAACGGGAGTCGATGCCCTATGACGTGGTGATCGTCGGCGCGGGGCCTGCCGGCCTGGCGGCCGCCATTCGCCTCAAACAGCTGGCGAACGAGGCAGGGCGCGAGCTTTCGGTCTGCATCCTCGAAAAGGGTTCCGAGGTCGGCGCGCACATATTGTCCGGCGCCGTGGTCGATCCGATTGCGCTCGACGAATTGCTGCCCGACTGGAAGGAGCTGGACAGCCCGCTCACCGTGCCGGTGACGAAGAACGAGCATTGGGTGCTGACGGAAAAGAAGAAAATCTCCTTCCCGCACATCCTGATGCCGAGCTTCATGAACAATCACGGCACCTATACCGTGTCTCTCGGCAATCTCTGCCGCTGGCTGGCCGGGCAGGCCGAGGCGCTGGGCGTGGAAATCTTCCCCGGCTTCGCCGCCGCCGAAGTGCTGTTCAACGAGGACGGATCGGTTAAAGGCGTCGCCACCGGCGACATGGGCGTGGCGCGCGATGGTACGCACAAGCCGGACTATCAGCCCGGCATGGAGCTGCACGGCCGCTACACCTTCTTCGCGGAAGGCGCGCGCGGGCATCTCACCAAGGAGCTGAAGCGCATCTTCACGCTCGACGATGAAAGCCAACCGCAGGTCTACGGCATCGGCCTCAAGGAATTGTGGGACATCGACCCGAACAAGCACGAACCGGGCCGGGTGATCCACACTCAGGGGTGGCCGCTGGACGACGCCTGGGGTGGCGGCTTCCTCTATCATCAGGCCAACGGGCAGGTGGCGCTCGGCTTCGTCGTGGCGCTCAACTACAAGAATCCCTGGCTCTCGCCGTTCGAGGAATTCCAGCGCTGGAAGCAGCATCCGTCGATCCGCCATTTCCTGGAAGGCGGCAAGCGCGTGTCCTACGGCGCACGCGCGATCAACGAGGGCGGCTGGCAGGCAATCCCGAAGCTGGCCTTCCCCGGCGGCGCGCTGATCGGCTGCGCGGCGGGCTTCGTGAACGTGCCCCGGATCAAGGGCAGCCACACCGCGATGAAATCCGGCATGCTCGCCGCCGAGGCCGCTTTCGCCGCCATTTCGGCGGACCGCGCCGGCGACCTGCTCGCCGATTACGAGCCGGCGCTGCGCGACAGCTGGGTGGCGACCGAGCTCAAGAAGGTGCGCAATGTCGAGCCGCTCGTCGCCAAATGGGGCGGGGCGGCGGGCACGATGCTGGCCGGCATCGACATGTGGATGCGGCAGCTCGGGATCGGCCTGCCGTTCACGATGAAGCATCATCCGGACAACGAGACGCTGTGGCGCAAGGATATCGTGCCGCCCATCGCCTATCCCAAGCCCGACGGCGTGATCAGCTTCGACCGGCTGTCCTCGGTGTTCCTGTCCAACACCAATCACGAGGAGGACCAGCCCGTTCACCTGACGCTCAAGGACGCGAGCATACCGGTAGACGTTAATCTGGCGCAGTTCGCCGGCCCGGAATCGCGTTATTGCCCGGCGGGCGTTTATGAATTTGTCGAGGAGGGGGACACGCAGCGATTGCAGATCAACGCGCAAAATTGCGTCCACTGCAAGACCTGCGACATCAAGGATCCGACCCAGAACATCAACTGGGTCGTGCCGGAAGGCGGAGGAGGCCCCAATTACCCCAATATGTAGGCGTACCGCCCGGACGGCGCTGGCCGTCCTCCTTGCCGCGACGGCCGTTACGGCGGCCCAGGCGCGCGGCGACACCCGTTCGCCGCTCACCGTTTATGCCCAGGCGCGCACCGCCGCGTCGGCCGGGGCCAGCGAACGGGCCAGCGCCGATTTCGCCGCCGCGCTCGCCGCCGCGCCGGACAATGTGGTGGTCGCCGCGCCCGCGCTCGGCCATGCCGTGAATGCGGGGGATTGGCCGCTTGCGATGCGCGCCGTCCGGGTTCTGGAGCGCGCCGATGCATTGCTGCCGGACGCACGCTTCCTGTTGCTGGCCGATGCGTTCCGCAACCGTGACTGGCGCGCCGCGTCCGCTCAGGTGGATGCGATCGAACGCGACCGCCTGTTCGGTTTCACCGTGCCGGTGCTGCGCGCCTGGATCGCGCAGGGGGCGGGGCGGGGGAACCCGCTGTCTTTGCTGACGGTGCCGCAGGGCGACATGGCCCAAGCCTATGCGGCGGAACATCATGTGTTGATCCGTCTCGCGACCGGGCGTGCGCGCGATGCGACGGAGATCGGCCAGCTCGCCGATGGGGCCGGATCTCGTGCCATGCGGCTGCGCATCGCCGCTGCGGCGACATTGGCCCGGCGCGACCGTGACGCGGCTCTGGCGCTGCTCCAGGGGCAGGCGGGGCCGATCCAGGCCGCACGCACACTGGTCGAGGCGGGCCGCCCTGTTCCCGGCGCCATCGTGACTCCGCAGGAGGGGATGGCCGAGCTGCTGCTGCGTCTTGCCATCGATCTCAACGCGCCCGATCTCGCTCCGGTCGCCGCCACCTTCGCGCGGATCTCGACTTGGCTGGCGCCGGACAATGGCGAAGCGTGGATCATTGCGGCGGAATATGCCGGCCGGCAGGAACGGCATGGCGACGCGGTGACGATGCTGGCCAATGTCCGTGACGGCGATCCCTATGCGGAGATGGCGCTCGATCGGCGAATCCGCATGCTGATCGACGGTGATCGCAAAGAGGAGGCGCTGAGTCAGGCCGAAACCGCGGTGGCGGCGGGCGGTTCGTCCGCCGATCAGCTCCGGCTCGGCGAAGTGCTGATGAGCCTGGATCGACCGGCCGAAGCGGCCGCCGCCTTCGGCCAGGCGATCCGTCTCGCCGGCGACGGCCCGCAAACCTATCCTGAATGGGCGCTCTGGCTGATGCGCGGCGGCGCGCACGATCAGGCGGAGGAGTGGCCGGAGGCCCGCGCCGCGCTCGAGCGCGCCTACACGCTGGCCCCGGATCAGCCTTTGGTGCTTAATTATCTGGGCTATGCCCAACTCGCCCGGCGCGAGAACATGATCGAGGCGGAGCGGCTGATCCGCGAGGCGCATGCCCGCGCCCCGGACAATGCCGCGATCACCGATTCGCTGGGCTGGGCGCTGTTTCTGAAAGGCGAGCATGACGAGGGCATCGCGCTGCTCGAGCGCGCCGTGGAGGGTGAGCCCGCCGATGTCGAGATCAACGAGCATCTCGGCGACGCCTATTACACGGTCGGCCGGCGCGCTGAGGCTCGCTTCGCCTGGCGCGCCGCACGCGTCTACGCAGAGGGTGCGGATGCCGAACGCCTCGACGCCAAGCTTGCCGGCGGCATGACTCCGGAACTTGCGGCGCGGTAAACGCCTATCAATTCATCCGCTCAGTCCCTACTCAGGATGAGCGGTGTGGTAGAATTGTTCATGCACGAAACCGCTTACGCCAAGCTCAATCTTGCCCTCCATGTCCGGGCGCGTGAGGCCAATGGCTATCACCGGATCGAGACGGTCTTCGCTTTTGCCGAGGATGGTGACAAGCTGGGCGTCGCCGAGGCGGATGGGCTGAGCCTCGCCGTCACCGGCCCGTTCGCCGATGCGCTGGCGGGGGAGGACGACAATCTCGTGCTGCGCGCCGCGCGGGCGCTGGCGGAACGCTGCGGTGTGCACAAAGGGGCTGCGCTCACCCTCGACAAGCGCCTGCCGGTGGCCTCGGGCATCGGCGGCGGTTCGGCCGATGCGGCGGCGGCGCTGCGGCTGCTTCGGCGTTTCTGGCACGTCGATATCGACGATGCCGGGCTTCATGCCATCGCCGCCGGCCTTGGCGCCGATGTCCCCGCCTGCCTCGCCAGCCGCACGATGCGCGGAGAGGGGAAAGGCGACGAGCTGATCCCGATGGATCTTCCCGGCCTCCCCGGTGTGCCGCTGCTGCTGGTCAATCCGCGTACCCCGCTCGCCACCGCGCCGGTTTTCGGGGCCTGGGACGGCATGGATCGCGGGCCGCTCACCGATTGGGAGCAGGGACGCAACGACCTGGAAACCGCGGCCCGCACGCTGGTGCCGGAGATCGGCGCGGTGCTGGATGCGCTTTCGGGCGCCCGCATTGCGCGCATGTCCGGCTCCGGCGCGACTTGCTTCGGGCTGTTTGAAAGCGCGGCGGCGCGGGACGATGCTCAGGCCGGCATCATGGCCGCGTATCCCGGCTGGTGGACACTCCCGACCTGTCTCCGCTGACCCGTTCATCCCATAACGAAACAGCTCTACATGTCCGTTAACCATCGGGGAGCGCGGAATTTCGTCGTGGCACGCCCCTTGCTCTCGCTGGGGGAACGAGTCGAGGCGCGTTTGGCTGCGCTGACATTCGCCCGCGGCCCCCGACCTCCACCGGACGGGCGCCGCGGTCCCTGATGGCCGGGTGCCCGTGCGGCGGCCCGGCCTTTTTTTCGCGACAATCCGGATCGGGCACGGCAGAGGAGAGCCATGTTCACGCTCGCGCTCGACGACGGCCTCGCCCGGTTGACCCTGAACCGCCCGGAGCGGCGCAATGCCATCCCCGCAGCGGAGTGGAACACGCTGACCGGGCATATCGATGCGGTGCGCGGCGCGCGGGCGCTGATCGTGACCGGCGCGGACGGCGCCTTCTGTGCGGGCGCGGACCTTGCCGACTTTCCGATGATGCTGGACGATGCCGCGCGCTTCCGCCTCGCAATGCGCGGCGTGCTCGACGCCCTGCGCGGCCTGCTCATCCCCACCGTCGCCCTGATCGATGGCGCCTGTTACGGCGCGGGCGTGGCGCTCGCGATGGCGTGCGACCTCAGGTTGGCCGCGCCCGATGCACCCTTTGCGATCACGCCGGCGAAGATCGGCATCTCCTACCCGCAGGAAGATGTGCACCGGCTGGTCGAGTTGATCGGGCCGGGGCAGGCGGCGCGTTTGCTGTTCACCGGCCTTTCGATCGATGGCGCCGAGGCGGCACGGATCGGCCTCGTCGATATGGCCGCGCCGTTGGCGGAGCGCGAGGCGGTGGTCGAAGCGATTCTCGCCAATGGCCCGGAAAGCCTCGCGACGTTGAAGCGTGCGATCCGGCTCGCCGCGAAAGGGACGCGCACCGATGCGGTGCAGGACCAGGAATTCGATTCCTTGCTGGGCGGCGCGGAACTGGCCCGCCGGCTCGAAGCACGGCGGCGGAGCTGATAGAAGGTCCTGCATGCGCACGATCCTCCTTGCCATCCCCGTCCTTCTCGTCGGCTGCAACAATGCCGTGCCCGCCGCGCCGACGGACAGCGCCGATGCCGGGGACGGCCGGATCGAATGCCGACCGGAAGGCGTGGCGGATTTCGCCAATGCCTGCCTACTGGAGCGGGCCGGAGAGACGCTGACGCTGCGTAAGCCGGACGGCGGGTTCCGACGGCTCATCGTCACCACTGACGGGCGCGGCGTCGCGGCGGCGGACGGCGCGGAGCCGGCCGAGGTTCGCGTGATCGGCGAGGGACGGATCGAGGTTGTGATCGGCGGCGATGCCTTTCGCCTGCCCGCCACTGTCCGGACGCCATGACCGGGCGGGTGATACTGACCGCGGCGGAGATGCGTGCCGCCGAGGAAGTGGCGATCGCGGCCGGCACCCCGGTTGAAACCTTGATGGAGCGCGCCGGGATCGGCGCGGCCGAGGCGATCTGGCGCCATGCCGGGCCGGTGCCCGCGCTCGTTTTGTGCGGCCCCGGCAACAATGGCGGCGACGGCTATGTGATCGCCCGCGAACTGGCCGCGCGCGGCGTGAAGGTCCGCGTCGCCGCGACCGGGGAGCCGAAGACGCCGGCGGCTCAAGCCGCGCGGGAAAGCTGGGCCAGGCCTGTCGAAACTGTCGCCGACGCCGCCCCCGCGCCGTTGCTGATCGATGCGCTGTTCGGCACTGGGCTGGCCCGGCCGCTGGACGAACGTTTGTCCGGTCGGATGGCGGAGCTGGCGGCCAGCGCGCGCGTGCGGGCCGCCATCGATCTGCCGAGCGGCGTCGCCACCGACGACGGCGCGATCCTCTCGCCCGTGCCGGATTTTGATCTCACCGTCACTTTCCAGACGCTGAAGCCCGCCCATCTCCTCCAGCCCGCCGCGCGGCATATGGGCCGCGTCGTGGTCGCGGATATCGGCATCGAAGCGGCCAGCGCGCTCGAAATGGTCGAGCGGCCGCGGCTGATCCCGCCCGGGCCGGATTCGCACAAATATGATCGCGGCTTCGTTCTCACTTTCGGCGGCGATCTGCGCGGCGCGAGCGCGCTCTCCGCAGTCGCCGCCCTGCGCGCCGGGGCAGGGGCGGTGCGGCTCGCCTCGGACAAGCCGCTGGGCGCCGTGCCGTTCGGGATCATGCAGGTCGGCGAGGAGATGGTCGATCTGCTCTCCGACAAGCGTCTCGGCGCCGTCGTGTTCGGCCCCGGCATCATCCCGGGCGGGGAATCCGACGATCGGCTCGATCAATGTCTCGACAGCGGATTGCCGCTCGTCCTCGACGCCGGCGCCATCACTTTGCTCGCCGAGCGCGGGCCCGAGCGGCTGCGCGATCTGGAGCATATGGCGATCCTCACGCCCCATGCAGGCGAATTCAAGCGGCTGTTCGGGGAAGGCGACGGGAGCAAGATCGATCGCGCCCGCGACGCCGCCGCGCGGTCCGGCGCCATTGTTGTGTTCAAGGGTGCCGACACCGTCATCGCCGCGCCGGACGGCCGCATTGCGCTGGGCGGAGACGCCAGCTCCTGGCTGGCCACGGCCGGATCGGGCGACGTGCTGGCCGGCGCGATCGGGGCGATGCGCGCGCGCGGACTGGATGCCTATGAGGCCGCCATCGCCGGAGTCTGGCTGCACGGCCGCGCCGCCCAGCGCGCCGGGCCTAACCTGATCGCCGACGATCTGCTCGAAGGGCTGCGCGGCGCGCTTATCGAATGCCTGTGAGCGAAAGTGCCGAGATCGTCCGCCTGGCCGCGCGCGGGGACGGGGTGACGGCGGACGGCCGGCATGTGCCGCTTGCCGCGCCCGGCGATCTTGTCGCGCCGGACGGAGCGGTGACGCCCGGCCCGCACCATGCCGCGCCGCCGTGTCGCCATTTCCCCGATTGCGGGGGCTGCCAGCTTCAGCATGTCGATGACGCGGCCTATCGCGATTATCTGAAGGACCGGGTGGTATCCGCTCTTGCCGGGCAGGGTCTCGCGGTGCCCGACATCCGCGAACCGCATCTTTCGCCGCCGCTCAGCCGCCGTCGCGCGGGGCTGAAGGCGGCGGGAGGTCTTGTCGGCTTCAATGCCGAAAAAAGTCATCGCATCGTCGACATGCGCGAATGCCATATCCTGCGGCCCGAACTGTTCGCGCTGGTCGCGCCCTTGCGGCGAATGCTGAACAAGCGCGCCAGCGCCGCGCTCACTTATGCCGATCAGGGTGTCGATCTTATGATCGAGGGCATCAGCGTCGAAGGACTAGCCGCGACGGAAGCGATGGGCGCTTTTGCCGCCGCGCACGGCCTTGCGCGTCTCGCCATCGACGACGGCTATGGCGCGCAGACCCTGTGGGAGCCGCAGCCGGTCACGGTGAACCTGAGCGGCGTGCCCGTCCCGCTGCCGCACGGCGCTTTCCTGCAGGCGACGGCGGACGGGGAGGCGGCGCTGGTGGCCGCCGTGCGCGAGGCGGTGGGGCAGGCGCGGCTCGTCGCGGATTTGTTCGCCGGCCTCGGCACCTTCGCGCTGGCGCTGGAAGGCCGCGTCTATGCCGCGGAGGGTGCGCGCGATGCAGCGCTGGCGCTCAAGAGCGCCGCAAATGCCGCGGGGCGCGCCATTTTCGTCGATCATCGCGACCTGTTCCGTCGCCCGCTTGACGCCGCCGAGCTCAACCGCTTCGAAGCCGTCGTGCTCGATCCGCCCCGTGCCGGCGCGCGTGAGCAGGTGGAGGCGCTGGCTGGATCGCAGGTGCCCGTCGTCGCGATGGTCTCCTGCAATCCCGCCACGTTCGGCCGCGACGCGAAGGCGCTGATCGATGGTGGCTACCGGCTTGATTGGGTGCGCCCGGTGGGCCAGTTCCGCTGGTCCACTCATGTCGAACTGGTCGCTTGCTTCCGGCGGCCTGAGGCGCTTTGAGACGCGGCATGACTGTCGCGACCGCCCGCGCCGAAGCGGAGACGCCCCTTCTGGAGTTTCGCGATGCCAGCGTCATGCTGGGCGGCGTACAGGTGTTGCACGCGCTCGATCTCGTCATCCAGCCGGGGCAGCATACGGCGATCCTCGGTGCGAACGGATCCGGCAAATCCACTCTGGTCAAGCTGATCGCGCGGCAGCTCTATCCGCTACACGGCGCGACGATGCGGATATTCGGTCGGGAGAAATGGGCGCTGCGCGATCTGCGCGCGCTGATCGGTATCGTCTCCCCCGCGATCCAGCGCGATTTCACGAGCGACGAACGACTGGAAGTGTTCGATGCGGTCGCCTCCGGTTTCTTCGACGCGCGCGGCCTGTGGCGCCATACCCTGACCGATGCGATGCGCGATGCCGCGCGCGACGCGCTGGAGCGAACCGGCGCGGCGCATCTGATCGGACGGGAGATGGCGAGCCTGTCGACCGGCGAGGCACGCCGTGTGCTGATCGCCCGTGCGCTTGTTCACAAGCCGTCCGCGTTGCTGCTGGACGAACCTTGTTCCGGGCTCGATCCGGCCAGCCGCCGTGTCTTTCTCGAAAGCCTGCGAGGTCTGGCGCGGGAGGGCACGACCATCCTGATGGTGACACACCATATCGAGGAAATATTGCCGGAGATCGACCATGTCGTGCTGCTGCGTGAAGGTCGCCGCATCGGTGCAGGGTTGAAAGCGGAGATGCTGACCTCCGCCCAACTTTCCGAAACCTTCGCGGCGCCGCTCATCGTGGAGCGGCATGGCGATTGGCACTGGGCACGGCTGAACTGAGTCCGCCTAGAGTCTGCTTCAGTTTGGCTGAAACAGAGGCTGCACCGGCCCGCAGAGATGAAAGCGACTCTATTCGGCGGCGCGTGCCCGCGCCGTTTCGAGCAAGCCATCAAGCGCGGCGCGATCCAGCATCCGGCCCTGCGTCACCACCGCGTGAATGCGGCGGGTGTTGGCGATGTCGTCGATCGGATTGGCGTCGAGCAGCAGGATATCCGCAGCGCGGCCCGGCGTCAGCGCGCCATAGCGGTCTGCGACATTCATGAAGGCGGGGCCGGTGATCGTCGCGCTGCGCAACGCGTCCGCTGGGGTCAGGCCGGCCTCGACATAGCGCGCGAGCTCGTCATGCAGGCCGATGCCCGGATAGTTGAAGCTGTTGAGATAGCCCGCGTCCGTTCCGGCCAGGATCGGGATGCCGGCGTCGCGTAGCATCGGCAGGACGGTGAGACTCAGCCGGTAGTTGCGCCGGCGCGCGGCGATCTCCTCAGCCGTCCAGCCCGCCGCGCGCTCGATCCGCCAGTCATAGGTCGCGCGCAGGCCCGGGCCGATCAGCGCCAGGCCTTCGTCGCGGCTGTGATCCTCCTCGTTCAGCCAGGCGATGATCCGGCTCATGTTGAGCGTCGGCGTGACCGCGATGCCGGTGGCGGCGAGCCGGCGATAGCTTTGCGCGGCGAAAGCGGGATCGAACGTCTCGCTCAGTCGATTGGAGGTTTCCCCATAGGTGAGGCGTCCGGCGAGATATTCGCCCGCGATCAGTTCCTCATCGGGCGACCCCGCCTTGATGAGATAATCCAGATGCTCGATCGCGCTCAGGCCCGCTTCGGCGGCCTCCTGAATGGTGAAGGCATAGGGGGTATGCGCGGATGTCCGCAGACCGCGCTGCCGCGCGGCGCCGAGGGCGTAGCGGAAGATGTCGGGACGCAACGTGTTGTCAGTGATCT
The DNA here is from genome assembly GCA_964438875.1 of uncultured Sphingosinicella sp. Lineage (GTDB taxonomy): Bacteria > Pseudomonadota > Alphaproteobacteria > Sphingomonadales > Sphingomonadaceae > Allosphingosinicella. Next base: position 34,239 of record CAYTMM010000014.1, read on the forward strand.
TGATGAAATCGACGCCCATCCCTTGCAGCCTGTCGAGCGCGGCATCGACTTGCGCCGGACTGTCCACCTCGATCGTCCCGCGCCAGATCGGGTTCGGTCCTTCCAGCTTCGGGCCGGAGGTGAAGATGCGCGGGCCGAGCAGCCGGCCGGCGGCGGTTTCGCCGCGCCAGCGCAGGACATGATCGGACAGGTCGGCCGCCGCGTCGCGCACCGTGGTGACGCCATAAGCGAGATAGACGGGCAGCAGCGCCTCGTTCTCGTCCGCCAGTTCCTGGCCGCCGCCGAAATGGACGTGCATGTCCCACAGGCCCGGCATCGCATAGCGGCCGGCGCCGTCGAACGTCCGGGCGGCAGTGAAGCGCGCCGCGATCTCGGCGTCCGGGCCGACGGCGGCGATCATACCGCCGCGCACTGCGATCGCCTGTCCCGGCATCGCGCGCCCTTCGGCCACGTCGATCACGGAGACATGGCGGATCAGGAGATCCGTCGGCTCCGCCACGGCTTGCGTCCCCAGCAGGAGCGCGGCAGCCGCGGCGAGCAGGGTGCGGAACGGCCTCAATCGAACAGCTTGGAGAAAGCGCGCTTGGCGCGGCTCTTCCAGTGGCCGCGATGATAGGCGTCGCTGGCGAGGAGCGGCAGCACTGTCGTCGCTTCGGCATAGACCATCTGCTCGAGCGCGGTGGAGACCTTGCCCCAGCTCGCCGCCTCCTGAAGCGTAGAGGAGGAGCAGGCGCCGTCGCGCACGTCGGCGACGGTGATCTGCACCGCATATTTGTGCACCTCGACATCGTCATGGCCGAGGATCTCGGCGCAGACGACCGTGTCTTGCACGAAATTCTTCGGCACGCCGCCGCCGATCATCAGCAGGCCGGTCGTGCCCGCCTTGATCTTGATGTCGGTGAGCTCGCGGAAATCCGCGATGCTGTCGATGGTTAGATAGGGCTTGCCCGCCTTCATCGCATCGACCTGATGCTTGACGAGGCCGAAACCAGCCGACGAGTCGGTGAAGGCCGGACAGAAGATCGGCACGTCATGCTCATAAGCGAGCTTGACGAGGCTGTTTTCCTTCTTGCCGTGCGTCTGGAGCCACTTCCCCATCTCGCGGATGAAGGCGCGGGAGCTGTAGGCTTTCGGCTCCAGCGTCTCGGCGATCTCGAAGATGGTGTGATCGACGTGCTGGAGCTGCTCCTCGTCGATATAGGTGTCGTAGATCCGGTCGATGTAGAGCGAGCGCAGCGTGTCGTCGTCCGGCACCTCGTTGGCCTGATAATGCTTGAAGCCCAGCGCCTCCAGGAAATCCATGTCGACGATGGTCGCGCCGGTGGCGACGACCGCATCGACCATGTTGTTGGCGAGCAGGTCCGCATAAAGATCCATGCAGCCCCCGGCCGAGGTCGATCCGGCGATCACCAGGATGACCGAGCAGTCCTTGTCGGCCAGCATCTGGTTGTAGATGTCCGTCGCCCGGCCGAGATCGCGGCTGGAGAAGCTCATCTTGCGCATCGATTCGACGATCGGGCGCGCATCGAAGCTCTTGATGTCGATATGCTCGACCACGTTGGCGAGCAGCTCCGCCTTGCGGGTGTCGTTCACGGGGGAGTCGTTGGTCATTGCAATCTCCAAAGCCGTTCGGGCTGAGCCTGTCGACGCCCTGCCTTTTCTTCTGCACAAAGGAAGGACAGCCCTTCGACAGGCTCAGGGCGAACGGTGCGTGTGAGGGAGGCCTGTTACAGCGTAACGACGTTCGACGGAACCGCCTGTTCCTGCGCATCGCCCAGGTAGAGGCTCGCCATCGGCTCGTCGGTGACGATCACCTTCATGTCCGCGCCGAAGCCGTTGAAGGCGGTCCGCATCGCGCAGCCATAGGCGCCGAGCATGCCGATCTCGATATAGTCGCCGGCATTGACGTCGGCGGGCAGGTGAAACGGCCCGGCCATATGGTCGAGATCGTCGCAGGTCGGCCCATAGAAGCTGAACGCCATGTCCTTTGTCTCGGATTCCGGCTCGCGCAGCAGCTTCACCGGGAAGCGCCAGCCGACATGCGCCGCATCGAACAAGGCACCATAGGCGCCGTCGTTGATGTAGAGCGTGTCGCCGCGGCGCTTCTCGACGCGGACCAGCAGGCTGGCATATTCCGCGCATAGCGCCCGGCCCGGCTCGCACCAAAGCTCCGCCGAATACGAGATCGGCAGATCCTCGAACGCGCGGTGGATGACCTCGAAATAGGTTTCCAGCGGCGGCGGCTCCATGCCGGGATACCAGGACGGGAAGCCGCCGCCGACATCGACGATATCGACCGTGACCGCCGCCTCGACGATCGCCGCGCGCACCCGCTCCATCGCTTCGGAATAGGCGGCCGGGGTCATCGCCTGGCTGCCGACATGGAAGCAGATGCCGAGCGCATCGGCTGCCTGGCGAGTCGCCATCAGCAGCGCCTTCACCTCGTCCGGCTCCGCGCCGAACTTGGCGGCGAGGCTGAGCTTGGAATGATCGGAGGAGACGCGGATACGCACCAGCAGCTCCAGATCGCTCGCCGCCACGCCGTTGGTGGCGGTGGCGCGCACGATCTTGTCCAGCTCCTCGAGCGTGTCGAGCGAGAAGGTCCGCACATTATGCGTGAAATAGGCCTCGCGAATCGCCTCCTCGGCCTTGACCGGGTGCATGAAGCACAAGGTCGCCTCCGGCAGAGTCTCGGACACCAGCCGCACTTCTGCGATCGAGGCCACGTCATAATGCGTGACGCCGCTGTCCCACAGGACCGTCAGCAGGTCCGGCGAGGGATTGGCCTTCACCGCATAGAGCGACCGGCCCGGAAACTTCTCGACAAAGAAGCGGGCGGCGCGCCGGGCGGCATGCGGGCGAATGAGCGTGACCGGCTGAACCGGCTTAAGGGACGAAGCTAGCCCCAGCGCATTATGGTGCGTGTGCAACTCAAGGGACCTCCAACGGTAGTTGACTAAAAGCTGCCTTGCGGTTGGAAGTCCCATGGGGCAGCGGAGGCGCGATATATGTGCCTTGGCCCCCTGTGTAAAGACCTGTGAAAACCTCTCTCTTCCCAAGGATTTGCATGACGAATCGACATCCCACGATGAGCGGTGTTTCCGCTGCGGCAGCGCGCATAACCGGCGCGGTGACGACGACTCCACTTTTGCCGCTTGATAACAATGGCCGGCGCGTCTGGATCAAGGCCGAATGCTTGCAACAAGGCGGTGCCTTCAAGCTGAGGGGGGCGACCAATCGGCTGATGCAGATGAATGCGGCGGAGCGCGCACGCGGCGTCGTCGCTTTCTCTTCCGGCAATCATGCTCAGGGCGTCGCGCTGGCGGCGCGACGGCTCGGCATCGCGGCAACGATCGTGATGCCGTCCGATGCGCCGGCGGTGAAGGTGGCGGGCACCCGTGCGGCGGGCGCTGAGATTGTCTTCTACGACCGCTTCACCGAAAGCCGCGAGGAGATCGGAGCGCGGCTCGCCGCGGAGCGCGGCTGCGTGCTGGTGCCGAGCTTCGACGATGTCGACGTGATCGAGGGGCAGGGGAGTGCCGGCGTCGAGATTGCGGCGCAACTCGGCGCGATGCCGCCGATGGTGATCGTGCCCTGCGGCGGCGGCGGGCTGGCGGCCGGCATTGCGCTGGCCCTGTCGGACAGCATTGTCGTCGTTGCCGAGCCCGAAGGCTGGGACGACATGACCCGCTCGCTCGCGCTCGGCCATATCGTTCCGGTCGATCAGCCGGCGCCGCCGACCCACTGCGATGCGTTGCAGACCCTTTTGGTCTCGCCGCTGACCTTCGACGCGCTGCGCGATGCCGGCGCGCGCGGCGTAGCGGTGAGCGAGGCGGAGATTGCCACTGCGATGGTTTTCGCCTTTCGCCATTTGCGGCTGGTCGCGGAACCCGGTGGCGCGGTCGCGCTGGCGGCTCTGCTGTCGGGCAAGGCGGGCGACGTGCCGGACGGAAGCGTGGTGGTGATCTCCGGCGGCAATGTCGATCCGGCGCAGTTCGCCCAGATATTGGCAGCGGCGGCTTAAACGCGCCTCTGCATGCCTTCGAGCATTGCGGTCAGCGCGTGCATCTGCCGCGCCGTCGTGCGCAGGCTGTCCGCATAGACCTCCGCGTCATGGCCCGGCCGGGCGAGCGCGGCGCTATCGAGCAGTCCGTCCAGCGCGAGCGGCAGGCTGGCCAGGATCGTGGCGTCGATCCCACGCGCGGTAGCCTCGAACTGGCGATGGTCGAAATGACTCATGGCACCGGACTAGTCGCAGGCGTTTAACGCTTTGCTAAGCGGCGTGTATGCCCGGACGTGCGATGCCTTGTGATCGCGCATCGGCATTTCTAGACTGACCGCGATCAATGGGGGGCTTTTATGAGATATGTTATTGGACTGGCGTTTCTGCTCGCATCCTGTTCGCAGGACGCTACGTCTCCAACCGCGGACGGAAACACCCCGTCGGCGCAGGCGACACCGACGGGAGTGGCGCCTGCGGAAATGGCGCGCGCCAGGGCGGCTGCGGAAACCGAAATGCGCCGATTGCTCGGCAGTGGCACGGCCACCATTACCGAGGTGGCGGAGTACAAGACGCAGCCTCGGACCGGACTTGCCGTTTTGTGCGGGAGCTATGATCTGGACGGCACATCTTATCGCTTCGTCTTTCTGGAAGAAGCGATGATGATCCTGGAATCGCAGGGCGGTGCGCTCGCTTCGAACATGGACGAGGCGTTCGCGGGTTATTGCAGGTAGATTGCAGACGGACCAGAAAGGCCTTTTCCTGTCCACCGGTCGGGAAGTCGTGCGCGGGCCTTTGTAAAAGCGGTCCGCCGTGGCATCAGCGTCAGTATGACCGGAACCGCCGCTTTCCTACTCTCGATCATGATGCTGGCCGCCTTCGCCCTGATCGGCGGCGGCATCTATCTGATCGTCAGGGGCGGCGACCGGCGCAAGGGCGTGCTGATGCTGGTCGCCGCGCTTGTCCTGCTCGGCAATGTCGCGATCCTGACGGTGTGAGACGCGCCGGCCGTCACCGGCGCGGGCTCACTTGATCGGGCAGCTCGGGTCCAGCCGGAAATCGAGATAGTCGTCCACGATCTTCATCAGCTCAGGCATCTCATTGGCGAAGAAATGGTTCGCGGTCGGGATGGTCTTGTGCTCGATCGTGATGTGCCGCTGGGTGCGCAGCTTGTCGACCAGCTTCTGGGTGGCGATGGGCGTCACCACCTCGTCCGCCTCGCCCTGGATGATGATGCCGCTGGCGGGGCAGGGGGCGAGGAAGCTGAAATCGTACATGCTGGCCGGCGGCGCGATCGAGATGAAGCCGCGCGCTTCCGGCCGGCGCATCAGGAGCTGCATGCCGATCCACGCGCCGAAGCTGAAGCCGGCGACCCAAGTGGTTTCCGCCTCGGGATGGATGGATTGCACCCAGTCGAGCGCTGAGGCGGCGTCGGACAGCTCGCCGATGCCATTGTCGAACACGCCCTGGCTCTTGCCGACACTGCGGAAATTGAAGCGCAGGGTCGCGAAGCCACGCCGCACGAAGGTCTTGTACAGTGCCAGTACGATCGCGTTGTTCATCGTGCCGCCGCCCTGGGGGTGCGGGTGCAGAATCATAGCGACAGGCGCGCGGGGACGGGGGCCGGGGCTGAAACGGCCTTCGAGACGGCCTTCGGGGCCGGGGAAGATGACTTCGGGCATAGGCAATCGATCCGAAATAAAGGGCGTCGCGCGCGGATGGTGGCGACGGTGCGGCGCGCCCTATATAGGGACTCATCTTAAATCGCAACTTTTGCGAATTATTCTCAATAAGATGGGCGTCCGGTCTTTCACATGCTATACTTGGATTATCAGGCCACCACGCCGCTCGCGCCGGAAGCGCTGGATGCGATGCTGCCCTGGCTCGGCGGTCCCGCGAGCGATGGCTTTGCCAATCCAGCGAGCCAGTATCGTGCCGGCCGTGCCGCCGCGGCGGCGGTGGAGGTGGCGCGCGACGCGGTGGCCGCCTTGCTGCCCGCCGGCGGCCAGGTTCACTTCACCTCTGGGGCAACGGAAGCGCTCAACTGGGCGCTGACCTGCGGCGCACGGATCGCGCCGGGCGGCCTGGCGGGCAGTGCGATCGAGCATCCGGCGGCGCTGCAATGTCTGGAGAGCCAAGGCGCTGCGATCATCCCGGTCGGCGCGGACGGGCGGGTGCCGCCGGCCGGAGAGACGGTGCTACCTGAAGGCGGGATCGTCGCGCTGATGCTGGTCAACAACGAGGTAGGGACGATCCAGCCCGTCGCCGATTATGCCGCCGCCGCCCATGCCAGAGGCAGTCTGATGCTGTGTGATGCGGTGCAGGGCTATGGCCGCATGGCGATTCCCGACGGGCCGGACCTGATCGCGATCAGTGCACACAAGATTCACGGGCCGAAGGGGATCGGCGCGCTTTGGGTGCGCGATGGGGTGCGTCTGCCGCCGCTGCTGCTCGGCGGCGGGCAGGAGCATGGTCTGCGTTCGGGTACGGTGTCGCCGGCCCTGGTCGCCGGCTTCGGCGCGGCGGCCCGCCTTGCGGCCGAACGGATGGAGGCCGATGCGGCGCATGTCGCGCGTCTGTGGGATATCGCACTGGAACGGCTGCCGGACTGGACGATCAACGGATCGACGGCCCACCGCTATCGCGGCAATCTCAATGTCCGGCGCGCGGGCGTGAACGGGGTGCGCCTGCTCTCCGATCTGCGCGGAGTCGCCTTCAGCCTGGGCAGCGCCTGCGGCAGCGGTTCGGGCAAGACCAGCCATGTGCTGCGCGCGATGGGCCTCGCCGAGGTCGAGACCCATGCCAGCATTCGCCTCGGCTTCGGGCGCTATACGACGGAGGACGAACTGCGCGAAGCGCTTGGCCTGCTGAACGAGGCGGCGGAGCGGCAGCTCCGCCACGCGGCATGATCAAGGTCCGTTTCGTTTCGGCCGATGGCGCCGGTGTGCAGGAGGTGGACGCGCCCGCCGGCGAGCGGCTGCTCGACGTCGCGCAGGCCGCCGGCCAGCCGCTCGAAGGCACGTGCGAGGGACAGATGGCTTGCTCGACCTGTCACGTCATCGTCGAGACGGAGGATTTCGCCCGGCTGCCGCGCGCGAGCGAGGAGGAAGAGGACATGCTGGACCTCGCCTCCCATGTCACCCGCCATTCACGTTTGTCCTGCCAGATATGGCTCACCCGGGAACTGGAGCGGATCACTGTTCGTATTCCCGGCGGGGTCCACAATATGCAGGGGCGTTAGGATGGGACGAGGGGGGCTGGACCGGCGGATTGATCGACGCGCCTTGTTGCTCGCCGCGGCCGCGCTCCCGATCGCCGGGGCAGCGCGCGCGCGGGAGGTCGATCCGGCCGAAATCCAGGCCGCACTCGAGCGCCAGCGGACCCGGCTCGGCCCTGGCGGCCGGCTTGGCGTCACCGCCTGGGACGGTGCCGAGCGGCGGATCGATTTCGATTCGAACAGCCGCTACGCGATGTGCTCCACCTTCAAGCTACCCCTCGCCGCCGCGATCCTCGCCGGCGCGGAGCTGGAGCGCTGGTCGCTCGCGGACGAGATCGAGTTCGACGAATATGACCTGCTCGAATATGCGCCGACGGTTCGCGCCAATCTGGAGCGCGGGCGGATGTCGATCGAGGCCTTGTGCGCTGCCGCCATGCTGGTCAGCGACAACAGCGCCGCCAATCTGCTCCTCGCCCGGCTGGGCGGCCCGCGCGAGCTGACTTTGTTCCTGCGCCGCTGTGGCGATCGGATCAGCCGGCTCGACCGGATCGAGCCCGATCTCAACACCAATCTGCCCGGCGACGCGCGCGACACGACGACGCCCGGCGCGATGGTGGCGCTGATGTGGACCCTGCTGTTCGGCGAGGTGCTGGGTCGCGCGTCGCGGCTGAAGCTTGTCTCCTGGATGGCACGCTCGACGACGGGAAGAGATCGACTCCGCGCCGGATTTCCGCGCGACTGGCGGGTGGGGGACAAGACCGGGACCGGGCCGAACGGCGCCTATAACGACATCGCGTTCGCTCTGACGGCGCGGCGCGTGCCGATCCTGATCTCCTGTTATGCCTCTGGCGGCGATGCCGACGGGGATGAGCGCGCCGAGATTCACGCCGAGGTCGGCAGGATCGTCGCCTCGGCCTTTTCCTGATCGGCTTGCATCGCCGGCCCGGTATCGCCATATGCGCCGCGGGAGTCGGGCGGACGGAGTTGTCGCCAACCCGGTCAGATCCGGAAGGAAGCAGCCGTAACGATTTCGCTCCGGGTCGTTCCGGCTCCCACCGCGCAGCTTAGCCGCGACGCTCCACGCAAACAGATATGAAATCCAGCTTTCGCTGGAATGACGCAGGCGCGGACCCTAGTTTGAGCGCGATGTCCGATTCTCCCCAGCCTTACCGCGTCCTCGCCCGCAAATATCGTCCGCAGGGCTTCGCCGAGCTGATCGGGCAGGAGGCGATGGTCCAGACGCTGGGCAATGCGATCAAGCGCGACCGGCTCGCGCATGCCTTCCTGCTCACCGGGGTGCGCGGGGTCGGCAAGACCTCGACGGCGCGGCTGATCGCTAAGGCGCTGAACTGCATCGGCCCGGACGGGCAGGGTGGCCCCACCATCGATCCCTGCGGCCAGTGCGAGCCGTGCCGCGCGATCGCGGAAGGGCGGCATATCGACGTGGTCGAGATGGACGCCGCCAGCCATACCGGCGTCGACGACGTGCGCGAGATCATCGAGGCGGTGCGCTATGCCGCGGTCTCGGCGCGCTACAAGATCTACATCGTGGACGAGGTCCACATGCTGTCCAAGAACGCGTTCAACGCGCTTCTGAAGACGCTGGAAGAACCTCCTGCACATGTTAAATTTTTGTTCGCCACGACGGAGGTGAACAAGGTCCCGATCACGGTTCTGTCGCGCTGCCAGCGTTTCGACCTGCGCCGCATTCCCGCCGACAAGCTCGCCGCGCATTTCGCCCATGTCGCGAAGGCGGAGGATGTGGATATCGAGCCGGAGGCGCTGGCGTTGATCGCGCGCGCGGCCGAAGGTTCTGCGCGCGACGGCCTGTCTATGCTGGATCAGGCGATTGCGCATGGCGCGGGCGCGGTGACGGCGGCGCAGGTGCGCGAGATGCTGGGTCTCTCCGATCGCGGCGCGGTGCGTCGATTGCTCGGTCTCGTCCTCACCGGCGATGCACCCGGGGCGCTGGGCGCGCTGGAGGACCAGTATAATCTTGGTGTCGAGCCGGCGGCGGTGCTGCGCGGCCTGCTGGAGGCAGTCCACGGCATTACCCGCGCCAAGGTCGGCAATGGCGTGGATCCGGCCCAGTCGGAGGAAGAGCGCGAGGCCTATCGGGACTGGTCGGTCAAGCTCTCCTACGCCGCCATCCATCGTCTGTGGCAGCTGCTGCTGAAGGGCCTAGGCGAAATCCAGGCCGCTCCGTCGCCGCTGGAGGCCGCGGAAATGGCGCTGCTGCGCGTCATCCATGCCTCCGAACTACCCGATCCGGGCGAACTGGCGGCGAAGCTGGCGCGCGGTGAGGTTGCCGCTCCCGCCGCCCAGGCCGTGCCTAAAGGCGAAGGGCAGGGCGCCTTGCTCAGCATGCCCGACAGCTTTCCGGCGCTGATCGACACGCTGGCTCACAATGGCAGCGCGCATATGGCGCAGCAGCTCCACGATTATGTGGGGTTGGTCGCTTATGCCCCGCCGGAACTCGCCATTCGGCCCACCAAGCCGCTGCCGGGCGATTTCGCACGCGATCTTGCCGCTGCGCTCAAATCGGCTACCGGGGCGGTCTGGCAGGTTCGCATCGTGGACGAGCCTGCCGCCTTGTCCCTGCTCGATCAGGAAAAAGCGGAAGAGCAGCGCGTGCGCCAGGACGTGCTGGATTCACCGGTGGTCAAGACGGCGCTGGAAGCCTTTCCCGGCGCGGAGCTGATCGGCTTCGTGCCAGACGAAAAACGGAGTGCGTGATGCCCAATATGGATGACATCTTCAAAATGGCTCAGGAAGCCCAGACCAAGCTGATGGAGGCGCAGAACAATCTCGACAAGATCGAGGTGGAAGGCGTTTCCGGTGGTGGTCTGGTGAAGATCCGGGCGTCGGCCAAGGGCCGGATCATCGCCGTCAATATCGATGAAAGCCTGCTCGCACCCAGCGAGAAGCAGATGCTGGAAGACCTGATCGCCGCCGCACTCAACGATGCGCGCGGCAAGGCGGACGCGGCAAGCGCAGAGGCGATGCAGAATGTCGCCGGCGGCCTGCCCTTGCCGCCGGGCTTCAAGATGCCGTTCTAAGGTTTAGGATTCTCTTCTTTTCGAAAGAAGCCCTTCCCGAGGCTTAGCGATAAACGCATCCGTCCAGCCCGTCGCGGCGGACCACGTTCATCCGGGTCTGGATCGTCGCGCCATAGCGTCGGGTGAAGCCGCGCGGCGCGACGGCGGCGCGGCGCTTGGGCAGCGGCAGGACGGCGGCGATCCGCGCCGCCTCCTGCGGGCTCAGCCGTGAGGCGTCATGGTTGAAATAGCGCATCGCGCCGGCATTCACGCCATAGGTGCCGATCCCGGTCTCCGCGACGTTGAGATAGACCTCCATGATCCGCTGCTTGCTCCACAGATTTTCGATCAGGAAGGTGAACCACGCCTCGAGTCCCTTGCGGACATAGCCGCCGCCCTGCCACAGAAAGGCGTTTTTGGCGGTCTGCTGGCTGATCGTCGAGCCGCCGCGCAGCACGGAGCCGCCTTCCATGTTGCGCCGGAACGCCGCCTCGATCGCCTCGCGGTCGAAGCCATTATGGGCGCAGAACTTGCTGTCCTCGCCGGCGATCACGGCGCGCACCATGTTGCGGTCGATCGTCTCGATCGGCATCCACGCCTGCGTCGCGCCATTGCCGCCGGCCATGTCGACGAGCTGCGTGATCGTCACCGGCGGATTCACGAAACGGTAAGCGAGCACCCAGAGCACGCTGCCGATGAGGAAGAACAGGACGGTCTTGAAGATCCATCCCGCCAGGCGGCCAAACCAGCCGCGCTTTCTCGTCCCCGCCCGCACCATCAAAAGGCTGATTACGGTTCGGACCCGATGCTGGCAATGGCCGGTTTAGCTGGCTGTTTTCGCCTTCAGCTCCGCTATCGCCGCTTCATATTCCGCGGTCAGCCGGGCGATATAGTCGGCGGCCGGCAGCACCGCGTCGATCGCGCCTATGCCCTGGCCCGATCCCCAGATGTCGCGCCATGCCTTGGCCTTACTGCCCCCGGCATTGGCGAAATCCATAGTGCTGACATCGCCTTCCGGCAGGTTTGAGGGATCGAGACCAGCCAGCTCTATCGATTTCTTCAGGTAGTTGCCGTGCACGCCGGTGAACAAGTTGGAATAGACGATATCGCCCGCACTGCCCTCGACGATACCCTGTTTGTAGTCCGCGCCGGCATTGGCCTCGGCAGTCGCGATGAAGGGAGAGCCGATATAGGCGAGGTCCGCGCCCATCGCCTGCGCGGCGAGGATCGAGCGACCGTTCGCGATCGCTCCCGACAAGGCCAGTGGTCCTTCAAACCAGCTGCGAATTTCCTGGATCAG
>CAYTMM010000014.1:45803-46994 GCA_964438875.1 uncultured Sphingosinicella sp.
GAGCGAAAGGGGAAAGCGTGCCGGCATGGCCGCCAGCCCCGGCGGCGACCGCGATCAGCCCGTCCGCGCCTTTCTCTATCGCCTTGCGGGCGAAGCGGTTGTTGATGATGTCGTGCAGCGTGATGCCGCCCCAGCTGTGGACACCGTCATTTACTTCGACGAGCGCGCCCAGCGAGGTGATGACGATCGGCACCTTCCACTTCTGGCAAGTCGCCATGTCTTCCATCAATCGGAGGTTCGACTTGTGAACGATCTGATTGACCGCGAACGGCGCCGACGGCGTGTCGGGATGGCCGCGGTCCCAGGCAGCCAGCTCTTCGGTGATTTGGTGCAGCCATTCGTCAAGCAGGCTTTGCGGCCGGGCGTTGAGCGCCGGGAATGAACCGACGATTCCCGCCTTACACTGGGCGATGACAAGTTCGGGGTTGGAGACGATGAACAAAGGCGACCCGATTGCGGGTAGCCGCAGGCGATCGAAGATGGCGGGCAGGCTCATATGCTTGACCTTAACGTAAACTGCCGAAGTGGCAAGTGAGCCTGCCGCCATTCCTGCGAGGCCCGTGCTGACCGGCAGGACCGAAGGCGCGGCGCTGATCATCCCCTGACGCACGGCTTGCCCCGATGCGGCGGCGATGGCAGGGCTGCGCGATGACCTTCACGCTCGACCGTCTCGATCTCGACGCCTTTGTTGCCACCGTGCTTGCCGAAGATCTGGGCGATCATGGCGATATCACTTCCACCGCCGTCATCCCTGCCGATGCGCGCTTCTCCGGCGTGATGGAGAGTCGCGAGGCAATCGTTGTCGCCGGGCTGCCGATTGCCGAGACTTTCTTCCGTGCGCTCGATCCCGAGGTGGTGATCGAACGGCTGGCCGAGGATGGCCAGGCGGTGCCGGCGGGCGCGGACCTGCTGCATCTCAGCGGCAATGCCCGCGCGCTGCTCACCGCCGAACGCTCGGCGCTCAACACCGTCCAGCATTTGTCCGGTATCGCTACACTGACCCGCGCCTATGTGGATGCCATCGCCGGCACCGGCGCGATCCTGCTGGATACGCGCAAGACCATTCCCGGCCTACGGGTGCTGGAGAAATATGCGACCCGGATGGGTGGCGCACAAAACCACCGGATGCGGCTCGACGATGCGGCGATGATCAAGGACAATCATGTCGCGGTCGCGGGGTCGGTCGAGGAA
>CAYTMM010000015.1:0-3490 GCA_964438875.1 uncultured Sphingosinicella sp.
ACTTAAAATCTTCTGCCCCCAGGGCGTGCGGGTTCGAGTCCCGCCGTTCGCACCACATTGAAAAGGCGCGCTTTTCCGAACGGGAGAGGTGCGCCTTTTTGCGTTCATTCCGACAACGTATTCCGACAGCATTCCGACAATCGCATCACGACTCGCTTCGCGCCCAGGCGCTTACATCTATCCTTCAGCGCTGAGACGATCGACGAAGGCCGCCCGCGCGGTAGCCAGCTTTCGCGCCTTGCGGACGGTGATCTTGTTGTACACGTCGACCATCTGCCGGGTGGCGTGCCCCGTCACGGGCCGCAGGTCAGGATCCTGCACGTCCATTTCCACCAGCGCATCGCCGAGCTCCGTCGCGCCCCCATGACGAAAGCCCGTGGGCGTCATCGCCGCCGGGAGGCCGGCCTTGTCGCGGATGCGATTGAACGCGTCCCTCGCGGTGTTCTGAGTGTAGCGGCGGCCGTCGCTCCGCTGCACGATGAGGGTCATCGCCTGGCCGTCCAGTTCAGTGTCCGGCCGCCCGCGCGCGGTGCGGGCCAACTCCTCCTCCAGCACCGCATAAAGGAGCTCGCCGTCATCGCCGGCGAGCGGGATCGTCTGCCCCCTGCCCGTCTTGTGCTGGCGCAGCACGATCGATTCGCCGGGGATGTAATCCTCCCAATAGATGCCGGGAAGAAAGGTGCCGGCATCCTCGTCGCCGTCAAGATAGCCGAACACGTCGCTAACCCGGCGGATCAGCTCGAACGAGAGCGCCGCGGCGGTCGCCAGCGGCTGCTCGCCAAGCTCCCGCGCCTTGGCGCGGAACGTGTCATATTCGGCCCTGCTGGTCGCGCGGTTGCCCTTCGCCGCCTTCATGTCGAGGTTCATGCGCTTGAATGGGTTCGGCGCCTCCTCGTCGCGGCTATGCTCGTACCAGGCACGCCGGGCCACCTGCATGCATAGGGCCGCGGGCCGCTTGCCGAACGCGTCCTGCAGGTGCCGGTAAAGCACGTCAGCATGCTTCGCCTTGACGTCGACAACACGATGATCGCCGAACGTGCGCCCTTTTCGCTCGAACGCGCATATGCGGTCCATCGCGCGGGCGTAGTCATGCCGCACTCGCTTGGCGAGCGCCTTAAACCGGTCGGTCGTGCGATACCAGTTGAACAGCCATTTGACCGTTCCCTCCGGAACCCGCGCTTTCACGCCCATGCGCCATTCGTCCAATGTGGCATTCAGGCGATCGGCTTTGGCGATGGCCACAGCCAGATCGGCGCCGAGCGGCTCCGATACGATCGGGCAGGCCTTCCCCGCCCTCTCGGCCGGCGGCCGGGCCCATGACGGCAATTCCCAAAAATAAGCCTGCCCGCCGCCGGCGAATGGCTTGGCGCGCAGGTAGCGCGGCAGTTTGATTTTCGCGCGGCGTGTCATGAGAAGAAGTCGTCGACGTCGTTGGCCGGGGCTTCGCCTGACCCGATCGCGCGGTTGATCTCCTCGATCTGCTCGCGCGGATAGAGAGCAGATCCGTTCCGCCCGTAGGGCAACGGCTTCAGCCTTCCGCTGCTGACCAACATGTTGAAGAATTTCGGCGACCAGCCGGTATAGGCCAATGCGCCCTCGCGGTCGAAATTGAGCGGGGGATATGGAAGGTTAAGCGCCGGGCTCGCCATAGGTCAGCTCCATATCCCAGGGCACAGGATGCCGGGTGTTGGGGATCGCGAAGCGGCCACGCGCAAGCGGGTGGAGCGGCCAGCCTCCCGGGCTCGTGCCCAGACACAACACGCGCCGCGAGCCATCCCGGCTGAACATGCCCAACGCGTCGATCGCGGTTCGCCGGTGGCGCTTTACCGGGTCAGGGCCGAATGCGACGATGTGTGTATCCGCCTTCGCGGCCGACAACTCGATCGCGAGCATGTTCGCATCGAGCATGTCCCGATCATATTCACCGGCGCGCAGCCTCTTCCACAAGTGCGCCGGATAGGGCGTACGCAGCGGCCATATGTTGACGGCCGTGAAGCCGCCGCACCCGCTCATCTCGGTGAAATGCATCATCCGCCGACACGTCTGGTCATCGTTCCAGGCATCCGCATCGGACGGATTGCAGAGTAGCCACGCGGCCTTCGGGCGATCAGGGTCCCACTGCCGGCTCAAGGTGAGCCGGCAGCAGTCTTCCCGTCCGAAGAACTCGGCATCCCGCCGCATGAAGAGCGCGTCGCGCGGCATACCTAGTCGGCGACGCGCCGCGCCTGCTCGGCGAACGGATCATATTCCCGGCTGATCCGGAACTCGTAGGCGCCCGGCTCGAGGCGATAGCCGTCATGCGGGGTTGCCGCGTCCTGAACCAGCTCGGCCGGTTCCTCCAGCAGCGCGTAGAGGATCTGCATGCCGGGCGGCACGTCTGTCGTGCGCTCCATCACGTCGCCGCCGGTCAGGACATGATGATGTCCGCTTTCCGAATGGCTGATGATGAAGCCCCTGCCGGTGCGCTCGGCCGGCCGGGAGGTGATGTTGGCGGGGATCGCATCGATCTTGATGATCGTGATCTCGCCCTGGGCACCGATGATCTGCTTCGTCACGTCTTCACTCCTTCTCTTGAAAGTCAGGTGCGCATCGGCGGATGCTGATATTCGCTCTGCGGATCGCCGATGCGCCATGCCTGGGCCGCGAGAGCGGTTTCGATGGGAAGATTGTCGATGTCGGAGACGCGGGGCACGCCCTCGACGATGATGCCGTTGCGCGGGCACTGCGCCTTGAGGAAGCGCCCGGGTTCGTCCAGGCCGGGGAGTTCGAGCTCGATCAGCTGCCCGATGTCCGGCGAGCCGCTGTCGTTCACGACCTTCGCCTTGAGAACCGACAGCATCTTCGGCCAGCCGACGATCGAGGCGCCGGCGGCGCGCTCCTCGACATTGGCCGATCGGAGGACCTCGGCCGGATCGAGCGCATCGCGCTGCAGGATCCATCGCGCGGGCACACGGGTGCCGTGCCACGAATAGAGGCCCGATCCATCGCGCCATTCGCAGAAGGGTCCGGTTTCGCCATGCGGCCGGTTCTGTTCGTCGACGGTCAGCACGGCCGGCCGATCCGAGATCATGCAGAAATCGGGGTGCATGATGCGCGGGCCGGCACGCTCGGCGAGCACCTGCCAATGGGCATAGCTCTCATAGGCGTTCAGCTTGAGGCCGACGACGTCCTTGAAGAAGGTGAGATAGCTGTCCCAGGCGGACCATTGATTGCCGCCCTGCCACATACGCCATGCCTGGGCCGCACAGCGCAGGCCGAAATCTCCGACGCCCAATTCCGTCGCGAGACGGCGCAGATCGCCGGGCACCACATACCAGTTGGAGAGATCGGTCGCCGCGACGGTCGCCGCGTAGGTCGCCGCGTCGGTCGCCGCTCTGGTCGCCGCTCTGGTCGCCGCGTAGGTCGCCGCGTCGGTCGCCGCGACGGTCGCCGCGACGGTCGCCGCTCTGGTCGCCGCGTAGGTCGCCGCGTCGGTCGCCGCTCTGGTCGC
>CAYTMM010000015.1:3590-9320 GCA_964438875.1 uncultured Sphingosinicella sp.
CGGTCGCCGCTCTGGTCGCCGCGTAGGTCGCCGCGTCGGTCGCCGCTCTGGTCGCCGCGTCGGTCGCCGCGTAGGTCGCCGCGACGGAACGGAAGCCCGTCTTATACATGTGCCAGATGGCGGCGGCAAAGCCGCCGCCAAAGGCCAGGACGAACGGCGACGGCACGAAAACGATGTGCTTGGGCGGCGGCAGCTTAGCCGCGGCATAGAGGCCGTTCACCGCCTCGGTGCACGCAGCGCGATCGTCATCGTCCATCGGCTTCGTGGACATCGCGTTCGCGATCCAGCGATCCCGCCAGGCCGGAAACTGCGCCTTGTGTTCGTCGGTGAGGGTGTAAACAGCCTTGGTCATGTCATGCTCCATCATTCACCGCAGCCACGGCCGACGAACTCGCCGGCCTCTCCTTCGGTGAAATCTTCCCAATGTCGCCAACCCGCATCCGGGCAGTGAAAACCCCAGCTCCGCACTCGCGGGCCGGTGATGAACAAGGTGGTCGCACCGGCACCGGTCGTTACCTCGAGGCGGTGTGCCGCCGACGCGCGGCGAAGTTTCACCTCGCCAGCGTGACGGTGGACCCGCCGATTGATGCCTCCAGCGTCGATCGTATGCTCGACATACCCGCCGTCGATTAGGATGGAGCAGTTCAGCCAAGGATGATCGTGCAATGCCCGATCGTCATCGCTGCGCAGCACCCGATGCAGGTAGACGTTAAAGAGCGGATTGCGCGGGATGATCCACCATCGGATCAAGTATGGCCGATCGCGCCCGCCGATATAGAGATCGGCTTCCCGAGAGGTTCGGCGATCAGCCCAGCGCTGCATCGCGCGGAGAAGGAGCCTAGGGAGCCTCATTGTGCCGCCCTCCCGTCGTCACGTGCGCGGTTCAAGCGGGCCATCGCTGCATCGGAGCCGCCCCGATCCGGGTGCGCAGTCTTTGCTTGTTCGCGATAGGCGGCGTCGATCTCGGCGGACGAAGCGCCCGCCGACACGCCCAGCACCTGCCACCATTGCTCCGGCGCCGGAAGCGCCTCGAACCCGGTGAAGGCTCGGTCGAGCATGTCGGACGCGCCCCAGCGCTCGATGCCGCGCAACGCCTCGATCGTCTTGCCGATCGCGCGGACGTTGGCGTGGATCTCATCATACTGGTCACACGCCAGCACCACGTCCCGGCCATTGCGCCGGAAATAGACCGAGACGCCCATGTCGTAGATGGACTGGCGGGCGACTGAGAACGACCCGTCGCGGTTCACCCGGCGGTTGGTCGAGATGATGATGCGGTTGGCGCCCATCATGCGCAGCTCGGCCAGCATGTCGCGCTCGGCCTTGAGCGGCGTCACCTTGAACGGCGCGCGCTTAGGCCATTGCGTCCGCTTCCAGCCTGCCGGCCAGTCGAGCGGGAACCGGGCCTCGTAATCGATCATCGCCCCACCGCCTTTCCGGAAGCCCCGGCCGTGCCACAGGGAGGGGAGGACACGGCCGGGACGGACGGCGCCGGGGGCGTGGCGCCGGATGCGGTGCGGATGATCTCGTCGCGGACCTGCTCGGGCCGGAGCGGCACACGGTAGCCGCGGTCGTAGGACCAGGCGCGGACACGCCGGGCGATCTCCGCCTCGGTCGCGGCAAGTTCGGCGGCGATGCGGGCCTTGCGCGCCAGCAGGGCCAGAATGCCGCGATCCTTCGTCGGCGTCACGCCCGGCTGGGCAAGAGCGAGGACCTCGGCGCTCACAGTCGAACCCCGATGTTCATCGCCACCAGAGCGGCCGTCATCGCCACCGCACCGGCCAGACAGGCACGCTCGTAAAGCCACAGCGCGCGGACACGCCGCCGGCGAACGTGGAAAGGCAGATCGTTCATCAGGAGACGCTCCCGAACATCAGGCTGCGGAGGCGCAGCGCATTGAACTTGCGGAGAAGGTCGGCCTCACCGAACGTGCCGGCCAGCGCGGCATCGAGGCGATCATATTCGCGCTCTTCCGCGGCGGTCAGCGGCGTGGCCGGCGCGAGCTCGCTGGCCGGCACGTCACGCCGCGCGCGGCTCTCGACGATCTGGATCGGCACCACCCGGCGCCGCTTGCCCGCGACCGTATCGAGCCGCGCGCGGCCGGCGAGGATGCAGCGATGCGCCTTGGCCGCGCCATCGCCGCGCTCGATCCACAATTGCTCGCCGATCATGCCGCCATTCCCATCGGCTCGATATCGTCCGGCAACCGTCGGCGGCCGTCGATCACCTGGTCGGCGAGGCGCAGAAGCTGGTCGGGTTCGATATCCTCCCTCCGGGCGCGAGAAGCGATCCGGGACAGGAGCTCATGCACCCAGGACTGGGCGGCGGCCGCCTGCTGCCAGGCGCTCGACCGAGCGACGGAGAATTGCTCTACACCCGTCTTCGCCATCGCCTCGTCCACCCGGCGCCGCGCATGGCGCAGTTCGATCGCGGTTTCGAGAATGTCAGCGACGGCGGACGCTTCCGGCTCGGCGATGATGGCGGTCGGTGGCGACATCACGCGGCCTCGTCCGGATGCTGCACGCTTACATCGAAGACGACGCCGCAAACGGAGACGGTGAAGCACCCATCCGGTTCGGCCTCGCGCGCCACGTCGACGTCCGCGTGCTCCATCTCCGGATGATCGCCCAGAAAAATTTCGAGCGTCGCGCGGATCGCGTCCGCGACGGCGTAGGTTTCGATTGCCTGGCCCAATGGATGGCCTCCCCGTTCAGGTCCGCCATCATCTCGCGTTCCGGGTGGAAGGCCAGATGGCGTTGGGGAACTTAAACACCATTATGGTGTCATATGTCAACACCGTTTTGGTGCGTTATTTATCGGGGTAGATGAGGTCCGGCCAAAAATCATCATCATCCGCCATTGCACCCGGCCCATGCTCCAACGGCAACGAAGGAATCTCGCCGTCGAACGCCACGCGGATCACTGCGCCCCACGTCGTCACGCGCTGAAAGACGGTCCTGATCTCCCTGCCCTCAGCGAGGAGCCGACCGATCCGGCCGCAGCGCTCGGCTGTGAGATAGCCGAGTTGGACGCCGCGTTCGGAATAGACAGCGACGGCGCGGGGATCGGCGGGGTTGCTCGGCTCCGGCCGCAACTCGATCGGCTCGCCGGGCCGACAGAGCGCGATCTCGAAGCGCCGCGTGGGGCCGCGCCTGTTGGGGAAGTCAGCGCCGACGACGGCGAGGGACAGGGATGGGAGGGCTATGCGCTACCAGCCTTACAAATCGCGGCCCAGGCGGATCACCCGCCCGCCGATGACCAGATCCTCTGCATCGACCTCCTGATTCTCCACGGCCGGATTGTCGGAGATCACCAGCACCTTGCCGCCGCCGATCGTGCGCAAGCGCTTGATCGCCGCGGCGCCGAACAGGGAGATCGCCCAGATGCGATCCTGCTGATTGAGGGTGCGCTGCGTCGTGTCGATCCAGACGAGATCGGAGCTGATCAGCGTGGGAAACATGCTCTCCCCCACGCCGCGCGCCAAACGGAGGCGCGTCGTTTCCGATCGCGTGAAGGTGCGGATGAACGACAGATCGAATCGGTATGGCGTCTCTTCGATATAGTCGTCGATGTTCGTACCGGACCCCATGGAGAAAGTCAGATCGAGGCTGGTGATATCGACCATGTCGCCGGCGTCGGGGGCGCGAAGCCGCGGAATATCAGTAATCGGTGTCATGAGATCGCCGATGATCGCAGTCGCCTCCACCCCAAAGGCGCGCGCGGCGCGCTCCATCCAATCATGCGTCAGACGTCGATGACCTTTCTCAAGACGCTCAACCTGTTGGGGGCTTGTATCCATGCGCGTCGCGAGGTCCGGCCGACTCCACCCCCTCGCCTCTCGAAGCGCCGCAATGTTGTTGCCTTTCGACATGCCTTCTCCTGCACCGAATTGGTGCGGATCGGCCATGCTCCAATTTGGTGTTGACGAGTGACCCGGAACAACACCATAATGGTGTTCAACGGAGTTCATCGCATGCATCTGAAAGAATGGCTCGCAAGCGAAGGGATCGCGCCAGCTGACTTCGCACGCCAGATTGGTAGAACGCCGGAAACAATCCGGCGATATATTGCCGGAGAGCGCATTCCGGATCGAGAAACGATGCCGGTCATTTTTGACCGCACCGGTGGCGCAGTCACGGCCAACGACTTCTTCGACCTGACGGCCGCTACCGCCACCTGTTCCACCTGCGAAGCCCGCGTCGGCAGCCCCGAGGCGCGCGGCTGCACCCGCAAGGATTGCGGCCTTGCGGCGCCGGAAAGGCTGGTGGCGTGACGATGCGGTTTCACCCCATCTTTCTCTCTCTTTCGAGGCGATGCTCGCAATGACAAACTTGCCCGGACTTTCCGACGAGGATGGAAAAACACTGCTGGCCGACACGCTCCGAATGTTTGTCGGCCACGGAAAGCGGCTGACATTCGCCGAACTCGCGCAGGCAACGGGCGACGAGGAGAGCAAGCTGCGTTCTTACGTTGATGCCAGCCGGGCGGTGGCAATGCCGGCGCCGGTGATGATGCGGGTCTTTGCTGTCCTGCCGCCAGAGGCGTGGGCCCGGATCAATACACGGATGGGCTTTTCTGCGCCCGGGCCGATCGACGTCGACGACCAGCACAATGTGCGCCGCGCGCTGACCGAAGCTTCGCGGCTGGTGACGAAGGGAAACGAAGCGCTGGAAGATGGTCGGATCGATCATGTCGAGCGCGAGAGGCTCGCCGCGCAGGCGATGCGGCTGTTGCCGATCATCGCAGCGATGGCGGGCGAACAGCCGAGTTTGAATTGAGGATCTAGGGCCGGCGGTGCGCCGGCGAGCGGAGTGACATGATGGAAGCTGCGAAGAGCGGCGGCGGTGCGGCGATGGCCGCTCCGGCGACCGAAAGTCTGCGTCCGGAGCAGATCGTTCCTGGCCAGTGGTACAAGCGCCGCGAGGGTGGCCTGCACGCCCGGGTGCTTGCGGCCCGTGACGACCGCGTCCTGTTTCGGGCAACCTGGACCGGATCGCGCGGCGAGCATGTGATCAACATCCTGTTCCGCCCGGTCGGCGTGTTCTGCGCCGACTACCTCCCGCAAAGGTCCGCACGATGAGCGCGGCCGACTATCGCGCGTTCCTTGAGGCGAAGGTGAAGACCGCCGAAGCGGTCGGCCTGCCCTGCGCGCTCGAGGATGTCGCCACCCACCGGGCGGACGGGAAGCCTCTCAAGGACCATCAGCGCCATATCATCCGCTGGGGCGTCGAAGGCGGCCGCCGTGCCTATTTTCTGGACTTCGGCCTGGGCAAATCGACCATCCAGGTCGAGACCGGCCGGATCATCCTCGACAAGGAAGCCGCACGGCGGGCCGAATCGGCGGAGAGCGTCGACGCGTTCGCGGAGCCGATGGGGCTGATCGTCGGGCCGCTCGGCTGCCGCAGCGACATGATCGCGGACGCCGCCCAACTCGGCGTCACCCTGCATTTCGTACGCTCCACCGAAGAGGTCCGGCAGATCGCCGCCGAAGCGAAACCGCCGCTGATGTTCCTCACCAATTTCGAGACGGTCCGCGACGGCAAGATCGACCTGTCGCTCTTCGCCTTCGCCAGCATCGACGAGGCGGCGGCGCTGCGCGATTATGGATCGCAGACCTTCCAGACGTTCCTGCCCCTGTTCGAGCAGGTGCCCTACCGGTTCGTCGCCACCGCCCTGCCCGATCCCAACCGGGACAAGGAGCTGATCCACTATTCCGGGTTCCTCGGGATC
>CAYTMM010000015.1:9330-46260 GCA_964438875.1 uncultured Sphingosinicella sp.
TCGGGATCATGGACACCGGCCAGGCGCTGACGCGCTTCTTCCAGCGCAACAGTGAGAAGGCCGGCGAGCTCACCCTCTTCCCCCACAAGGAGGAGGAATTCTGGTTGTGGGTGTCGAGCTGGGCGGTGTTCCTCCAGAAGCCGAGCGATCTCGGATTCTCCGACGAGGGCTATGAGAAGCCGCCGCTGACGCTGCGCTGGCACCAGGTCGCGGCCGACATTCGCGGCACCGAAACCGACAAGGACGGGCAGCGCCGGCTGATGCGCGACGCCGCGCTCGGCGTGGTGGACGCCGCCCGCGAAAAGCGCCGGACCCTGCCCGCGCGTATCGCCAAGCTGCAAGAAATCCTTGCAGGTTCGCCGGACGATCATTTCCTGCTGTGGCACGATCTTGAGGACGAGCGCAAAGCGATCTGCGCGGCCGTGCCGGATGCCGCCGCTGTCTTCGGTTCACAGAAGATCGACAAGAACGAGGCGCTCGCCGATGCCTTCGCGCGCGGCGAGATCGCGCGGCTGGCGGCCAAGCCCTCCATGCTCGGCGCCGGCCGCAACTTCCAATATCATTGCCACCGCGCGGTGTTCGCCGGCATCGGCTTCAAGTTTCACGACTGGCTGCAGGCGATCCATCGCATCTGGCGGTTCCTCCAGGAGCACGAGGTCGAGATCGACCTGATCTATGCCGAGACGGAAACCGAAGTCCGGCGCAAGCTCGAAGACAAGTGGGACCGCTACAAGGCGAAGATGGAGCGGATGGCGGAGATCATCCGTCGCTACGGCCTCAATCACCAGATCGCGCTCGATGCCCTGAAGCGGAGCATCTCGACCGCGCGGCACGAGGAACGCGGCGCCAACTGGACGATGGTCAACGACGATTGCGTCCATGAGTGCCGGCGCATGGCGGACGACAGCGTCGACCTGATCGTCACCTCCATCCCGTTCGGCAATCACTACGAGTACAGCCCGAGCTACAACGATTTCGGGCACACCGACGATCACGGCCACTTCTTCCGGCAGATGGACTTCCTGACGCCGGAGCTGCTCCGGATCCTGAGGCCCGGCCGGCTGGCCGCGATCCACGTCAAGGACCGCATCCAGTTCGCCAGCGTGACCGGCCTGACGCGGCCGACCGTCGAGCCCTTCCATGCTGAGACGATCGCCCATTTCCGGCGGCACGGCTTCGGCTATATGGGCCTGCGCTTCATCGCCACCGACGTCGTGCGCGAGAACAATCAGACCTATCGCCTGACCTACAAGGAACTGCGCAAGGACAGCACGAAGATGGGGGCCGGCTCCCCCGAGTTCCTGCTCCTCTTCTTCAAGCTGCCGACCGACACGTCCAACGGCTATGCCGACCTGCCCGTCACCAAGGACGCGGCAGCCTACAGCCTCGCCCGCTGGCAGATCGACGCGGACGCGCTGTGGCGATCGAGCGGGGACCGGCCGCTGACCGCGGATGAGCTCGCCATGATGCCGCCCGACACGATGGCGCGGATGTTTCCGGCCTGGTCCGTGCAGGATGTATACGACCATGAGGCGCATGTCTCGGTCGGCGAGGCGCTGGAAGCGCGCGGTGCCCTGCCCCGCACATTCAGCGTGCTCAAGCCCGGCGCGGTGCAGGAAGATGTCTGGCCGGACATCGCCCGAATGCTCACGCTCAACAGCGAACAGCAGCGGCGGCGGGTGCAGCAGCATATCTGTCCGCTCCAGTTCGATATCGTCGACCGCGCGGTGCGGCTCTATTCGAACGAGGGCGAACTGGTGTTCGATCCGTTCGCGGGGCTCGGCACGGTGCCCTATCGATCCGTTCTCCTCGGTCGCCGGGGTGCCGGGGTCGAACTCGATCCCAAATCCTTCGCCGACGCCGTCCATTATTGCCGGGAGGCTGACGCGCAGCGCGCCACTCCGTCCCTGTTCGACCTGATCGGCGCGGAAGACGGAACGCTGGAGGCAGCGGAATGAGCGCGCGCCTCTGCCTCGACGGTTGCGGCCGGACCATCACCGCGCGCAGCGTCAGCGGACTGTGCAAGCCCTGCAATGCCGCGCGGCTGGGGCGGGATCGAGCGGCGCGTGCGAAAGCGGCGGCGACCAATCGCGCGCGCAGCGCCACTCCGGAAGGCCGCGCGAAGGCGCGCGATACGGCGCTGCGCGCGATGGTGACGCGCAAATCCCGGCCGGGCGCGATTGAGGCCCTGCGCGCCAGCGGTCGACGCCTCGGCCTGTCTCGTGTGGGGAATGCGGCGTGCCCGGCAGGATCGGAGGTTCGGCGCAATGCCGGCCGGAAGAGCTCCGAGACGAAGATGGCCTGGTGCCCCCCCGAGTTCCGGGAAACCTATCAGTGGCTACGCCAGACGAAGCAGATGCGCGCGCCGGAGGCACGGGCGGTCATCGAGCAGGAGATCTCGGTCAGGGCCGCGCGGCGGACACCGTTCGAGCGGCAGATGGAGGCACTTCGCCAGGGCGCGAAGCTCGTGGCCAAGCCGGACCTGCGGGACAAGCGCGAGTTCGCGTTCACCCTGGGCGGAGTGTCGCCGCTGTGACGGCCGGTCGCAAATATCGCACGGCGTCCGAGCGATATGCCTATGGTGGTCCGCTGCGCCGGTTCGAGAGCATCAAGCCGCGCGGGCATCGCATCCACCTGCACCCTGCCCATCCCGCGCTCGTCGACGGCCGGACGCTCTTCCCCTCGCGCGTCGAGGATCAGGCGGATCGTCCTCGCCTGCTGATCGACGGGCATAACAGCCGCAAGATCGGCAAGCGGGTCATGAAGGGCCGGCTGCGCGGCGCACCGATCTTCACGCTGACGCTGGAGGAGCGCGCGACCTGTCCGCGCAGCTGCGCCGAGTGGGCGACCTGCTACGGCAACAGCATGCATCTCGCGCGGCGCATCCGCCACGGCCGCGCGTTCGAGGAGCGGCTTTGGGAGGAGTTGGCCGCGAAACAGGCCGCCCATCCTGACGGCTTTCTGGTGCGGCTGCACATTCTCGGCGATTTCTACGCCCGCGATTATGTCGAGCTCTGGGCCGAGGCGCTGGAGGCATATCCGGCGCTCCATGTGTTCGGCTACACGGCGCGCGCGCCCGAGAGCCACATCGGCCAGGCGGTCGCCGAGCTGGCCGGCATGCACCCTGCCCGCTGGCATATCCGCTTCTCCGGCTGGGACGGGCCCACGGACGGCTCGATCGTCGTCGATAGCGCCGAAGACACCCTGCATCTGATCTGCCCCGCACAAACCGGCAAGACCGAGTGCTGCGCCACCTGCGCGCTGTGCTGGCAGTCGGATCGCACCATCGCCTTCCTGCGACACTGAAAGGAGCCGAGCATGGCTGATACGGAAGTGATTGAACGGCCGAAGAGCAGCGCGAAGGCGCCCGATCCGGTGCTGACCGCCGTGGTCGAACGCAAGGCGCTGGCCGAAGCGCTGGCCGACATCGGCGCTCTCGTCGAGCGGCGCAACACGATCCCTATCCTGTCGAACGTGATGATCGAAGCCATGGACGGCGCGGTGCGATTGACCGGCACCAATCTCGACATCGAGATTCGCGAGACGATCGGCGCCACGATGGTCACCGATGGCGCTGTCACTGTCGGCGCTGACATATTGGGCGGCATCGTCCGCGAGCTTCCCGACGGCGCGCAGGTCAGCCTCGCCATGGACGGCCGCAAGCTGATCGTCTCGGCCGGCCGCGCGCGGTTCACGCTCCACACCCTGCCCGCCACGGACTTCCCGCTCATCGCGCCGGACGAGATGCCGACCCGGTTCACCCTGCCCGCGGCAACATTGCGCCAGGTGATCCAGCGGATATCCCACGCCATCTCCGGCGAGGAGACGCGGGTCTATCTGTGCGGCGTCGCCATGCAGGTCCGCAAGGACGAGGGCCTTTCCTTCACCGCGCTCGACGGCAAGATCCTGGGCACGGTGCAAGTGCCCGCGCCGAAGGGCGCCAAGGAACTCGCCGACGTCATCCTGCCGCGAAAGATGATGGCGCTCCTCGGCCGCCTGATCGACGGCATCGACGACGACGTGACGATCGAGGCGTCGGCAAAGAAGCTGCGCTTCTCGGTCGGCGATCCGGAGAGCGCGCCGCTGGTGATGACCGGCAAGGCCGTCGATGGCACCTATCCCGAGTGGCGCCGGACGATGCCGGCGAACAACAAGCTGCTGCTGAAGGTCGATGCGGCGGCGCTGGAGCGGGGCGTCAAGCGCGTCTCGCTGGTCGCGACCGAGCGCACGCGCGGGATAACCTTCGCGGCCGACAAGGACCGGGTGACGGTCTCCTATTCGTCCGCGTTGCATGGCGACGCGATCGAGGAGGTGCCGGCCGAGTTCACCGCCGCGGCGCTGACGGTCGGGTTCAATTCGGCGTTCCTGCTGAACACGCTGCGCGCGATGGGCGCCGAGACCGCGCACCTCGCCTTCGAGGATGCGCGCGGGCCCGTCCTTTTCACCAACCCCGACGACAAGGCCTCGCGCTGGATCGTCATGCCGATGAACACCTGAGGAGGCGGACATGGTAGCCGACACATTCGAAGCGCCGGTGAGCGTCGAGATCGAGGAGTTTCTCGACGCGCTGAACCTCCTCGACGAAGCGCGAGAGCAGTTCGATCGTCTCCTGCCCGAGGGGCTTCAGGCGAAGGACAGCGTCACGGTCAATGCCACCGTGCAGACCGAGGATGCGCGGGACCATCTCGATGACGAGCTCTCTCCGGATGATCTGGCGATCGACCTGCGGGACCTACGCGAAGGGCTTGAAGCCGCTCTCGCCGGCGACCGGAATATGGCGATGATCCTGCTCGGCCGGTGCTTCGACGATGTCGATGCTGGCGGCAGCGCGCGGCGGATCATCGAAGAGACGTGCCTGGGCTCGCGCGCGGCGGGCCACCCCGAACTTCCCCTCACCATCGCAGCCTGAACGAAAGGACATCATCATGGCCGAAGGAAGCATTGCCGCCGACGAATTGCGGCTCCTGATCGAGCGCATCGAGCGCCTGGAAGAAGAGAAGAAGGCGATCAGCGACGACGTGAAGGACGTCTATGGCGAAGCCAAGGCGCGCGGCTACGACACGAAGACCATCCGCGCGATCGTCCGGCTGCGCAAGATGGAGAAGCATCACCGCGAGGAAGCCGAGGCGCTGCTCGAAACCTACAAGGCCGCGCTGGGGCTGGCATGACCCTGCTGCGCCCCTCCCCCATGACCCTTCGTCATGGTCATCTGTTCTGCGGCATCGGTGCGGGTGCGGCCGGGTTCAACCTGGCCAATCCCCGCGCCGGCCGGCTGACGGGCCGCTTCGTCTGCGCGGGCGGCATCGACGTCGATGCCGGCGCGATCGAGAATTTCGGGCGGTTGACCGGCACGGCCGGCACCGTGCTCGATCTCTTCAGCCGGGCGCAATATGCCGCGTTCCACGGTCGGGAGCCGCCGCCGGAATGGCGGGAGGCCGGGCCGGAGGATATTCGCGCGGCGCTCGGCCCGAAGCTGCACGTCTGCTTCACCAGCGCGCCGTGCAAGGGCTTCTCCGGCCTGCTCTCCACGTCCAAGTCGCTGACGGACAAATATCAGGCCCTGAACGGCCTCACCAAGCGCGGCATCTGGCTGACGCTGGAGGCCTACAAGGACGATCCGGTCGACATCATCCTGTTCGAGAACGTGCCACGCATCATGACGCGTGGCCATGCCCTGCTCGACGAGATCATGCAGTTGCTGCGCGCCTACGGCTATATCGTGAACCTCGAAAAGGACGCGGTGCACGATTGCGGCGAGATCGGCGGGCTCGGCCAGAGCCGGAAGCGCTATCTGATGATCGCCCGGCACCCGTCGAAGGTGCCCGATTTCGTTTATCAGCCGACCCGCCATCGTCTGCGCGGCGTCGGGGAGATCATCGGCAAGCTGCCGCTGCCCGGCGATCCGATCGGTGGCACGCACCACCGGGTGCCGATGCTCCAGTGGAAGACGTGGGTGCGTCTCGCCCTCGTCCCGGCCGGCCGGGACTGGCGCGCGCTGAACGATCTGCGCGTGATCGACGGCCAGCTGGCGGATTACGGGATCGTGCCGGAGCATGAGTTGCAGGGTGCGTCCTATGGCGTCTGCCACTGGGATGACACGGCGCCGACCATCACCAGCGCACGCGCGCCAGGACAAGGTCGGTTCAGTGTGGCGGACCCGCGCGCGGTCGATGCGGGCTGGAATAATGAGGCGCTCGGCGTGCGCGGTTGGGATGACCCGGCCCGCGTGGTAGCGGCGGCTTCCCGGCCGGCCAACGGCGCGCATAGCGTTGCCGATCCGAGGACCGGATTCGGACCGAACAGCCATCGCAACAAGCTCAAGGTGGCCAGTTACGACGAGCCGGCGCCTACGGTCACTGGCGCGGACAGGGTTGGAAGCGGAGCCCTCTCGGTCGCCGACCCGCGACCGCTCCAGGACAATCAGACCTATGGACAGTACGGGGTGCGCGAGTGGGAGAAGCCCGTCGGCGCCGTCACCGGACAGGCCCTTCCCGGCGGTGGACCGAACAGCGTAGCCGATCCTCGGCTCGGCCGTATCGCGCATAACAATGTGTTCCGGGTCGTGCCCTACGACGCCCCTTCGCCCGCTGTAGCTGGCCCGGGCGGTCCCGGAGGCGGGCTGGCGGTCGCCGACCCGCGCGCGCCGGAGAGCGAGACCTACAAGAAGAACAAATACAAGGTGACGCCGTTCGACGGCCCGGCCGGCGCCGTGATCGGCGCCAGCACGACCGGCAATGGGGCCTATGCCGTTGCCGATCCCCGGACGGGTGACATGCGCAGCCATGCTCTCGGCGTGATCCCCTACGATCAGCCCTCCGGCGCGGTCATCGGTGAGAACCTGCCGACCAATGGGCGGTTCGCGGTAGCGGACCCTCGGCCCGAAGGCTTTCGCGGGGGTCGCGAACACTTCGAAGGCGGGGGTCATTACGGCGTTGTCGGCTGGGAGGAGACGGCCGGGACGGTCTCGGCATCGGGAAGCCACGACAACGGCCGTAACAGCGTCGCCGATCCACGCGACCATTTTGCCGGCTCCGGCAATATGGTGGACCTGCCCCAGCCGAGCGATCGCCTGGTCGCGCGGATCGTGGCGATGGACGGCACATGGCATCGGCCGTTCACGACGCTCGATCTCGCCTCGCTCCAGTCCCTGTTCGATCCGGAGGAGGCGTTCGCGATCGACGAAGCGACGGGGCAATGGCGCGCCCGCGCGGGGTTCGAGCTCGTCGGCGGCTCCGATGCCATGTGCCGCGAATGGATCGGCAATGCCGTCCCGTCCGCCGCCGCGCGCGGCATGGCCGAGACGATCGGAGAAACGCTGCTGCTGGCGGCGGACGGCGGGAGCTTCCGGCTCGATCCGCGCGAAATCTGGGTAAAGCCGGGCGCGCTCGCCCTGGCCGTGGACAGCCGGCAGATCGCCTATGACATGGAAGGAGGCGCCTGATGGACAATCTCCGCCCCCATGACGGCAAACGCACCAAGGCCGCCGAGATCGACCTGAACGTCAAGGGCTACAAGCCCGGCGACTTCGTGCTGTTCGAGAGCCTGTTCGGCGCGCGCGTCGGCTTCATCGATCAGGTGATCGACAACAGCGTGACGATCGGGCCGCTCGTGCTCGACGTGCGCAAGGTGGTTGGCCGGGTGCCCGATGACGTCGATACCGTTCCCCTGCTCGCGCGGCTCCAGCAGGCGGAGAAGGCGCTGTCCGACGCCGGCCGCGCGGCCCAGGACGATTACGAGCGCGTCCGCTCGAGGATCCTGCGGGAGTATCGGGTCAAGTGAGCCTGCGCGCGCTCACCTGGGCCATGGAGCATCCGGGCTGCCCGAGCAGCTCGTGCAAGCTGGTGCTGCTCGCCTTCGCGAACTTCGCCAATGAGCAGCACTGGTCCTATCCATCGGTCGAGACGGTCGCGCGGCTGACCAAGCTCGACCCGAAGACGGTGCGCGCCAGCATCGACATGCTGGAGCGCGCGGCGCTGCTGATCGACACGGAAAAGCGCGCCGGCCGGACGCGCCAGGTGAAGGTCTACGCCCTTGCCATGGAAAGCCACCCGAAACCGGATGCCTTGCCGAAGGCTCCCGAAACCGGCACTCTTTCGGATCGAAAGGCACCCAATTTTTCCGGGAAAGGCTCCCAAAAACGGGTAGCAGAACCTGTTCTTGGAACCTCTACCCCCCTAGCAGAAGCTGACGCTTCTGCTGCCCCCCAGGGGGCCGGCGGCGGTGAGGATGTCGGCAAGGGATCGAAGGGAAAGCGCCGCGGCGGCGCGCGGCTCCCCGACGACTGGACGCCGCCGCCGATCGGCGAACTCTCCCCCGCCGTCCAGGCGGTGGTGCGGCAATGGCCGGCCGGCGCCTACGAGTTCGTTGCGGCCGGCTTCATCGCCCACTGGACGGCCGAGAGCGGCTATCGAGCATCGAAGCTCGACTGGCGCGCGGCGTGGATGAAGTGGCTCGGCGCTGAGAGCACACGGGTGTTGTCCGCCGCCCGGAACGGGATCGACTTCGGTAGGGTCGCCAAGGCGGCTTCACCGGAAGCCGGGCGGGAACGCAGTGCGATCGAGGCGCGTCTGGAGGAGCGTCAGGCCAGCGAAGGGCCGCTTGGGAAGGCGATCAGAGCGGCGCTGAGGGCCGATGTCGGCGCGCGGACCTATGATGGGTGGCTTCGCCCGACGTTCATCGAGACGATGACCACCGAGGCCGGGACCGACATCGTGGTCCGCGCGGCGTCGCAGTTCTTTCGCGACTGGATCGCCGAGCATTTCACCGAACGTATCCGGGCGTTGGCGGCGAAGGAGATGGGCACCGTGCCGCAGGTGCTGGTGAAGGTGATCGAGACATAGGCGCGGGACAATGGGGCATTGGTGCATACTTCGGACGGGCAAGCGGCAGACCCTCCGCCTGGCGAAGACGCTGGCCGAGGATGGCTATGAGGTGTGGACGCCGGCGGAGACGAAGGTGATGCGCGTGCCGCGCGCGAATGTGCGCCGCGAGGTGACGGAGCCGATGCTGCCGGGCTTCCTGTTCGCGCGGTCGACGCATCTCATCGACCTGCTGGAGCTCTCGAAGCTGGCGGTGAAGCCGCGCCGGGGTGCAGGGTGCAAGGATCCTGCCCACGATGATTTCACGGTGATGCGCTGCAACGGGCGCATTCCCATCATCGCCGATCGCGATCTTGACGATCTGCGACGGATCGAGGCGCGGCGGCCTAGGAAGAGGGCATCCCAGCCGTTTGCGGCCGGCGCGATCGTGAGGGTGACCGAAGGCCCGGCAACAGGGATGACCGGGACGGTTGCGGGTGGAGACAGGAAGCACACGGCCGTGTGCTTCAACGGTCGATTCGTGGTGAAGATTGCGACTTCACTTCTCACCCTCGATCAAGTAAACGCGATGCACTCCGATTTCGGAGTGGCCGTGCAAGCGGCGTGAGGCGAGCATGGAGCTGGCTGGTCGATGAAGGCGCTAGGTGCCGGAGACTTCGCTGCCCTCGCCGCAATGTTGACCGGCAGAGCGCAAAGCGCACCTGTCCGGGACCGTTTCAAAGTCATGCCTGTGATTTCGAGATCAGGGCGCGTCCTTTCGGGACGGAAGCCGGCGCCTGATCAAATGACCATCCTGCCTCAGGGTTAACGCGGTGCGCCCATAATCATTGTTGGCCGCGAAGGGTGGGAACGCCGGCACATGCCGAAACCGTTCTGGGATCCTTGGTATAAAACCGGGCGCTGGCAGCGCATCCGCAAGGCTCAGCTCGATCGCGAGCCGCTTTGCCGGATGTGTAGGGATGAAGGCATCGCCGCCCCTGCGAACGTCTGCGACCACATCGAGCCGCACAGAGGTGACCCTGCCAAGTTCTGGCATGGGCCCTTCCAGTCTCTCTGCAAGCGCCACCACGATCGCGACAAGCAGCGCATCGAAAAGGGCGGGAAGCCCCGGCCCCGCATCGGGGTCGATGGCTGGCCCGAGGTGTAGCGCCGTCCTAAGACGGTGAGTCACCCGAGGGCAGAGGTGAGTTGCTAGAGCAACGCACCGGCGGGGGGGTAAGTAGTTTTTTGAGACCGAATTGCTCCTGGGGCGGCGTGGGCCTGAAAAAAACGCATTTGCAGATTGATGTTCTGAGATTGCCAATCTGCATTGTGCACCGCAACAAGGTTCGAGGTGGATATGGCGACGCGCGGAGCGAAGCCGAAGCCGGTGCGTCTCCGCCTGGTTGACGGCACCCACAATGTTAGCCGGCACGGCAAGAAAGCCGCCGCCGACAAGATGGCGGAAGCGGCCATCGCATCGTTCGGTGCCCTGGCAAAACCGAGCCATTTGAGGGGCGAGGCAGCCAAGGCGTGGAAGCGGTATATCGAACCTGCGGGATGGCTGGACGGATCGCGTGAACCGTCAGCCATCGCGTTCTGCGAACTCTGGGCTGAATTCCGGTTCAACCCGACCGGCTTCCCTGCATCAAAGCACGGCCAGTTGCGTGCCTACATGAGCGAGCTCGGTCTCACGGACGAGCGAAACCGGGGCGACGTCGACGACGGCCAGCCTAAGGACGAATTCTTCGGTGACTGAGTGCAGGGTCGCGCAGTTCGCGCGGCGGGTGCTTAAGGGTTCGGTGGTGGCCGGCCCGCATGTGAGGAACGCGTGCCGGCGTCATCTTGACGATCTCAAAAAGGGTCGAAAGCGCGGAATCGTTTTCGACCAGGATGCAGCGGATCGCGCGATCCGCTTTTTCGAGACACGCCTGAAGTTGAGCGAAGGCCAGTTCGACGGCCGTCCCTTCAACCTCCATGAAAGCCAGGCCTTCAAAGTCGGCTCGCTATTCGGCTGGAAAAAGCGGGACGGCACGCGTCGGTTTCGTCGGGCATACATCGAGGAGGGCAAGGGAAACGGCAAGTCCCCGCTGGCGGGCGGGATAGGTCTATACGGCCTCACGGCTGACGGCGAGGCGGGCGCCGAAATCTACTCAGCCGGCGCAACGAAGGACCAGGCCGCGATCCTCTTCCGCGATGCGGTGAAGATGGTGAGGCAATCGCCTGAGCTCGAAAAGCGCCTCAAGATGAGCGGCGGCGAGGGTCGCGAATATAATATCGCGCACCTCAAGAGCGGATCGTTCTTTCGGCCCGTGTCTCGCGAGGCGAAGCGCACCGGATCTGGTCCGCGACCACACTTCGCGCTCTGCGACGAAGTTCACGAGCATCCCGATCGCGGAACGATGGAGATGCTCGAACGCGGTTTCAAATTCCGCCGCAACCCGCTGCTGCTCATGTGCACCAATAGCGGATCGGATCGAAACTCGGTCTGCAGGGAAGAGCACGACCATGCGATCAAGGTCGCGGCCGGCAATCCCAACGCGAAGGACGATGACGCGGCATATATTGGCGACGTGATCGACGATACCACGTTCGCATTCGTCTGCTCCCTGGATCCTGAAGACGACCCTCTCAAAGACCCTTCGTGTTGGCCGAAGGCGAATCCGCTGCTCGGCGTGACGATCACGCATGAATATCTAGCCGGCGTCGTCGACCAGGCGAAGGCGATGCCGGGCAAGCTTAACGGCATCCTGCGCCTCCATTTCTGCAAATGGACCGATGCCGAAACGGCGTGGATGACCCGCGCGAACCTTGAGCCCGCATTGGCGTCGTTCGAGCCGACCGCGCACCGCGGTGCGCCAGTCACTCTCGGCTTGGACCTGTCACAGAACCGAGACATCACCGCCCTCGCCTTCTGCACCCAGACGGGTGTGGTGGAGAGGGGGCGTTACAAAGGGAAGCCCACATACGATGCGTGGGTTGAGGCATGGACACCAGGCGACACGCTCGACGCGCGCGCCATGATGGACAAGGCCCCCTATCGAGAGTGGGTTCAGGCTGGCTTTCTGAGTGCTCCCAAAGGCGAGCATATCAGCTATCTCCACGTCGCTCAGGCGGTCGCCGAAGCGAGCAACGATTTCGACGTCAAATGCCTGGCCTATGATCGATATGCCTTCCGCAGCCGGTTCGAGCCGGAATGCAACTCGCTCGGCATAAAGATGGAGTTCGTGGAACATCCGCAGGGCGGCGTGAAAAAGGGCAAGCCGACGGAGGCGATGATCGCCGCGGCAAAGTCGGACAAACGCGATCCCGAAGGGCTCTGGATGCCCGGCTCCGTCCGCCTGGTCGAGGAACTGCTGCTCGAGCGGCGCCTTCGGCTTCTCAACAACCCCGTGCTGATCTCAGCAATCATGTCGGCCGTTACCGATGAAGATCGCTGGGGCAATTACTGGCTCGCGAAAGAGCGTTCCACCAACAAGATCGACGCGGCCGTCGCCCTATGCATGGCGGTCGGCGCGGCTGTCTCGGTCAAGCTGTCGTCGAAAAAGTTCCAGTTTTTCACGGTTTAAGGAGAGCGCGCATGGAGATGCAGCGAGCCTATAGCGTCCTCGAACTGAAGGACGTGGATGAAGATGCGCGGGTCATCACCGGCATCGCGACCACACCCAGCCCTGACCGCGCGGCGGACGTCGTTTTGCCCGAGGGGGCCGTGTTCAAGCTTCCTCTTCCCTTGCTTTGGCAGCACCGATCGGATCAGCCGATCGGCCACGTCACCCAGGCGAAGGTGACGAAGAACGGCATCGAGATCGTCGCGGAGATCGCGCAGGGCGTTCACGACGACATCGAGCGGGCGTGGAAGTATATCAAGGCCGGGCTCGTGCGCGGCCTGTCGATCGGCTTTCGCGGCCTCGATACCGAGCAAATCCCCAATAGCTGGGGCGTGATCTTCGAGAAGTGGGAATGGCTGGAGCTTTCCGCCGTGACCATCCCGGCGAACGCCGAGGCGACCATCACCAGCGTAAAGCAATTCGATGTCGGCGGCGACAAGCGCGCCGATGACGAGATTCCGGCACCACCCGAAACCGCTGCCGCGCCTGGCAATGGCGGTCGGGTGGTCAAGCTGGATGCGCCGGCCCGCGTTGGGGCCGATCCGTTCGTGATCCGCGAAATCAAGCGGACACTCTGACCCCACCTGAATAGTCCGCGTCGCGAGACGCCGGCGTTCCCTTAGATGGATTATTTATCATGAACATTGCCGAACAGATCCGCGCGTTCGAAGAGAAGCGCGCTGCGCTGATCGCTGCCAACACGGCGATCATGGAAAAGGCCGCCGAAGCCGGCTCGACGCTCGACGCCGAGCAGAAGGAAAGCTTCGACGGCAACAAGGCCGACATCGCGGAAATCGATGACCACCTCGTGCGGCTGCGCGCGATGGAAAAGGCGGCGGCCGATAAGGCCACCCCGGTGGCCGGCACCGGCACCGACAATGGCAACGCCTCGCGCACCGGCGCCCCGATCATCATCAACAAGTCGCGGGATGCCGAGGAGAAGTTCCAGGGCCAGAACTACACCCGCATGGTGATCGCCAAGACGCTGGCGCGCATCGAGGGCGTCTCGGCCGTCGGCATCGCTCAGCAGCGCTGGGGCAAATCGAACCCGACCCTCGTCGAGGTGGTCAAGGCGGCCGTCGCGGGCGGTGGCACTGGCACCGGCGAATGGGGTGCCGAACTGGTCCACGCCGACACCCGCTACACCGGCGACTTCATCGACTACCTCTACAATCAGACGGTGTTCGATCGCCTGCCGCTGCGCGAGGTGCCGCATAATGTCCTGATCAAGGGCCAGGACGGCGCCGCGACCGCCTATTGGGTGGGCGAGTCGAAGTCGATCCCGGTCACCAAGCCGGACTTCTTCGACATCAACCTGACGCGCCTGAAGGTTGCCGCGATCGCGGTGATTTCCAAGGAGCTGCTCCAGGACTCGTCGCCTTCGGCCGAGATGCTGGTCCGCGACTCGCTGGTGAACGCCTCGGCGCAGCGGGTCGATACGACCTTCCTCAGCACGTCTGCGGCGAGTGCCGGCGTGTCGCCGGCCGGCATCCTTAACGGCGTGTCGGCAGGTTCCTCGGCGGGCAATGACGTTGATGGCGTCATTGCGGATGTGAAGGCGCTGTATGCGCCCTTCATCGCTGCCAACAACGCCGATGGCCTGCAATTCGTGACGACGCAGTCGCTCGCGAAATCGCTTGGCCTGATGCAGCACGTGATGGGCAATTTCGCCTTTCCGGGCCTGTCGGCGAACGGCGGCACCCTGCTGGGCGATCCGCTGGTGGCCGGCGGTAATGTGGGCGCTGGCGATCTCATCCTCCTCAAGCCGTCCGACATCTACAAGATCGGCGACCGTGGGGTGGAAGTATCGCTTTCGACCGAAGCCGCGATCGAGATGGACAATGCGCCTGCCGGCGCGAGCGACACGCCGACTGCCAATGGCAGCGTCGTTTCGATGTTCCAGACCGAATCCGTGGCCATCAAGGTCGTTCGGCCGCTGAACTTCGCGAAGCGCCGCGCGTCGGCCGTCGCGTATATCGGCGATGCCGACTACGGCACTCCGTCCGGGTCGTAATCCTCTGGGCCGGGCCTTCGGGTCCGGCCTTTCCTTTTGACAGGAGGCCCTCATGGACCTGATCGCCAAGAAAGCCTTTTCGTATCGCACGCGGCGCCTTCAGCCCGGCGACCCGTTCGAGGCGCCGGAGCGCGAGGCTCGGTTGCTGATCGGCATCAAGCGGGCCGAAGCTGCGACCGTCACCGCGCAGGACGGTCGTGCCCGTCACGATCCGCTCGACCATGACAAGAATGGCCGTCGCGGCGGCTCTCCCAAGCCCGCTGGCGGTCTGTCCGCCATCCGGCAGGAGTATTTCGAGAAGATCGGCAAGCGCGCATTCAACGGCTGGGATGAAGCTGAGCTGCGCCGCCGGATCGATGCCGCGTAAGTTCGAGATCAACCCGCACCACAATAGCGGGGACGACACGCTCTGCATGACGATCCGGCACATCTGGCGCGAGGCCGACGAGATCGGCGGCGCCGCCGGTGACCGGATCAAGGAGCTGGCGGCTCATGCCTTCGACCAGGGGAAGCGGATGAACGCGCGGTTGAGGGACTACAAGGCGGGCAAATGCTGACAGTCCTGACGTGGCTGTGGGCGCAGCCAGGTGGGCGCACGCGCTACACCGCCGAGCATGTGAACATCTGGGCCGATATGGTCGATCGTCACCTCGCGATGCCGCACCGGCTCGCCTGCGTGACGGACATGCCGGCGGGGATAGATGCGCGCATCGACATCATCGAACCGAGCGGGGAGTTCGTCGGGCTTCAGACACCGACATGGTGGGGGCCGAAGCCGAATTGCTTTCGCCGGCTGGTCATGTTTCGGCGTGATGCTGCCGCCACCTTCGGCGAGCGCTTCGTTTCAATGGATCTGGATTGCGTCATAGGGGACAGCCTCGATCCGCTGTTCGATCGCGACGACGATCTGATCCTCTACAAAGGCACCAGCGGCGCGCGACCCTATAATGGGTCGATGCTGATGATGACGGCGGGCGCCCGCCCGCAGGTCTACGAGGATTTCAGCGAGGCCGGCGCGATTGCGTCCGGCGCGCAGTTCGTCGGCTCCGATCAGGCGTGGATTTCGCATTGCCTCGGCTGGGGTGAGAAGGTGTGGAGTGAGGAGGATGGCGTCTGGTGGTTCGGCCGGCGCTATCAGAAGACGAGGCACTCAGCCCGCCCGCGCATCCTGTTCTTCCCGGGCCAGCCGAAGCCGTGGCAGCTCGTCAAGCTACCCTCCTTCCCGTTCATCATGTCGAATTACCGGCGCAGCCTGATGGAGGCGGCATGACTGACATGACCGAGCGCGAGATTTTGCACCGCGCCGCCAGTATGATCTGCGGGGCCAATGCTTATTCAGCACATGCTCGTTGCCAACCTTGCTTGGCGACGGAGCGCGTCTTCCACGCCACCGGTGCTTTGGAACATTCCGCCCGCCGCCTGAAAAGCGGCTCTAGGTTTTTGGGTGCTCCCAGTGCCCATCTTGCTGATGCGAAGGCGGCTGTTTGCCGGTTGGTCGGTTATCCTCACATTGATGAGTGGGAGGCTCGCGAAACGCCATCTTGGGACGATGTCCGGCAAGTGTTTCGACAGGCGGCGGCATGAACATCTTCGGCCTCTCCATCACGCGCGCTAGTCGCCAGAAAGCCCTCTCGCCGGTCGACAGCAAACGGGGCTGGTGGCCTGTTATTCGTGAATCGTTCGCTGGAGCATGGCAGCGCAACATCGAGATCAAGCGCGATAATGTTCTCTCGCATCACGCGGTGTTCGCATGCCAGACCCTTATCGCCAGCGACATCGCGAAGATGCGCGTCAAGCTCGTCGAGCTGGGGACCGACGGCGTGTGGAAGGAAATCGCCAGCCCGGCCTTCTCCCCCGTGCTTCGCAAGCCCAATCACTATCAGACCCGCATCCAGTTTTGGGAAAGCTGGATGCTTTCGAAGCTGAGCAGCGGCAACACCTATGCGCTGAAGCAGCGGGACAATCGGGGCGTCGTGGTGCGGCTCTATATCCTCGCGCCCGATCTGGTGACGCCGATGGTGTCCGGAAACGGAGAGGTCTTCTACGAGCTGCGCGCCGATCACCTCTCAGGCTTGCCGGAGCGCATCGTCGTGCCGGCCCGTGAGATCATCCACGATCGCTTCAATTGCCTCTTCCATCCCCTTGTCGGCCTGTCGCCAATCTTCGCGGCGGGACTCCCGGCGGTTCAGGGCCTTGCGATCCAGAAGGATCAGACGCTTCTCTTCAAGAACGGCGCTCGTCCGAGCGGCATCCTGACGGCGCCCGGAGAGATTGGCGACGACACCGCCAACCGGCTCAAGGAACAGTGGGAAGCGAATTACGGCGGCGAGAACATCGGCAAGGTCGCGGTTCTGGGCGACGGCCTCAAATTCGAGGCGATGGCAGTCAAGGCGATCGACGCGCAGGTGGTCGAGCAGATGAAGTGGAATGCGGAGGTCGTCTGCTCCACCTATCATGTCCCGCCCTACAAGATCGGGGCAGGCCAGATGCCCACGGTCAACAACGTCCAGAGCCTCAACCTCGAATATTACACGCAGTGCCTTCAGGTGCTGATCGAGGCGGCGGAGCTGTGCCTGGACGAAGGCCTTGGCATGGACAGCGAGAAAATCGGTACTGAATTTGATCTGGACGGCCTGCTCCGCATGGACACGGCCTCTCAAGTCGAGGTTCTTGGCAAGCTCAAGGGGATCGCGACGTTGAACGAGGCTCGGCGCCGGATCGATCTTCCGCCCACCGATGGTGGCGATACGATCTACCTCCAGCATCAGGACCATTCGCTGGCCGCCATCGCGGCGCGCGATGCGCAGCTGGTGGAGGATGCGCGGACGCCGCCGCCAGCGCCGGCGAATGATGACAACCTCGAAAAGCTGGCCGAGAACATGAAGGGTCATGTGGCGCGCGCAGTCGATTCCCTTGCCGCCGATACCAAGGCCCTGGCGGCGCGTTTGGCGGCTCTGGAGGAGCGCCCAGCGCCTGAGAGGGGCGAGAAAGGTGAAGCCGGAGAGCCTGGCGCGCGCGGACCGGCTGGTGAGCGCGGTGAGCGTGGCGAAAAGGGCGACAAGGGTGATCCCGGCGAACGTGGTGATCCCGGTGTGACGGGGCCGCAGGGGCCGGATGGTCCGCAAGGCGCGCCGGGGCGAGATGGCCGCGACGGTGCAGCCGGCCGCGACGGCGAGAAGGGTATCGACGGAAGGGATGGCGTCGACGGCAAGGACGGCGCACCGGGACGTGATGGCAAGGACGGCTTCAGCCTGAAGCATTTCGATGTCTCGATGTCCGCTGAGCGGACCATGCTGCTTTCCTTCGAAGACGAGGAGCAGCGGTTCGAGGTCGAGCTTGGGCTTCCCTACCAGCTTTATCGCGGCGTCTGGAAAGAGGGTGAATACACGCAGGGTGATTCCGTGACCTGGGGCGGTTCGGTCTGGGTTCTGATGGCGGAGAAATCCGAATTGCGGCCCGACGCCCCCGACAGCGGATGGCTGCTGGCGGTCAAGAAGGGCCGCGATGGCAAGGATGCGCCGAAATGCTGATTTCTCTCGAACAGGCCATGCGCCAGTTGCGTCTCTTTACGGGTGACTATCCCGGCGATGATGCGATTGAGGGCGCGGAGGATGTGCTGGAGAAGGCTGAACAGGCCAGCGCGATCATCCTGGATTATCTGAAGCATCCCGCCGTTTCCGACGAATGGGACGCTGAGACGACGCCCAAGGTGGTGCAGGCGGCCACGTTGCTTGTCCTCTCCGATCTATACGAGCATCGCGGCGGCAGCGCCGGGGCGGATGTCTTCATCTCCAGCGCCGTCGTTCGGCTCCTGCGCCGTTCGCGCGACCCGGCGATGGCATGAGCCTGCGCCCCAAATCCGGCAGGGACGCCGTGACCGCAGGCAAGCGAGATCGACTGGTGACGATCGAGCGCAAATCGGCCACGCTGGACGACTATGGTGGCGAGATCGAGGGCTGGGCGCCGCTGATCAAGATTTGGTCCAGCGCCGCGCCTGTACGCGATAGCGAGCGCTGGCAGGCAGGCGAACTGGCGGCGCATATTACGATGCGCTTCGTGTTGCCGTGGAATGCGCTGACATCGACCATCGATCCTCGGGACCGGATCGTGTTCGATGGCGTCATCTTCGACATCGCGGGCGTCAAGGAAATCGGCCGTCGCGAGGGTGTGGAGATCAGCGCGGCGGCGAGGGCGGACAAGCAGCCGCAGCCGGCATCGTGACGCTCACATACAAGCTGGAGGGTCTGGAAGAGACCGTCCGCAGCCTTGGTGAGCTATCGCGGGCCACGCAACGTAACGTGTTGCGCCGGGTTTTGAACGGAGCGGCCCAACCGGTCGCCGATCGTGCTTCACAACTAGCTCCTGAGGCGAGCGGACTTCTCGCTTTCAGCATCACGGTGTCGCCCAATCTTACGCCGCGCCAGAGACGGCGGGCGCAAAGGAGTTGGGTTGAGGTGCATATCGGCCCGGCGGCCGGAACATCGACCTTTTACGCCAGCTTCCGGGAGTTTGGGACCGTTCTATTGTCCGCGCATCCTTTCATGCGGCCGGCATGGGACAGCCTGAGAATGCCGACGCTGGAGCGCATCAAGGTCGAACTCCGGCAGGAGGTGATGAGAGCCACGGCGCGCGCGGCGCGCAGAGCGGCGCGGATCGCGGCGAGGTAGGACATGGATTGGCAGCAAGCATATCGCGCGCGCCTGCTGGCCGCCTCGCCGCTCGCCGCTCAGGTGTTCGAGCGCATCTATTGGGGTGAACGGCCGCAGGGGTCATCGCTGCCGGCAGTCACTCTCATGTTGGTCGGAGACGCCCGTAATCAGCACTTGAAGGGCTTCGATAGTATCCAGCCTGCGCGCGTTCAGGTTGATGTGTGGGGGGCGACCTACGCGGCGGCGCGAGGCGTTATCAGCCTGGTTCTTGATGCCATTGTTCCGGGTGCGCGCGTCAATGGTCACGTCTTTGCGCGGGCCGTCATCGACATTCCGCCTCGCGATTTGATCGAACGGGTGTCGACGGGGGCGAACAGCGAAACCCGGCTTTTCCGGGTCAGCATGGACCTGATCGTCAATCACGCGCCGGAAGACGCGCAAAGCTGAATACCGCCGCGAGCGGTTAGCCCTATTCGCCCTTGGGCAAGGCCGAACCGGAGCGTCGCGAGACGCCCCTTTCCCTCAGATGGAGCCTAGAAATGTCCGAAGCACGGATTGGCTGGGGCGGCGAGTTTCACCTCTCGACCGATGAAACCCCCAGCAACTATTTCGAACTGGTCGAAGTCGTCAGCTTCGGCCTTCCCAACGACCAGGCCGATGAGGTCGAGGTCACGCACCTGAAGTCACCGAACAAGCGCAAGGAATATATCCGAGGGCTTCTCGACGGCGGCGAGGTGGAGGTGAGCCTCAACTACGATCCGGGGTCCGCGACGGACCTTGCGATCGTCGACGCGCGGGACACCGGCGACGTGCGCGCGATCAAGTTCGTCCTGCCCGACCAGACCGGCGAGCCGGAATGGGAGATCGAGACCTTCGGGTTCGTGAAGGGCTATGCGCGCGGCCCGGTGCAGGCCGGTGAGAAGATCGAGTCCACGGTCACGATCCGCATCACGGGCGCCCAGGAAGAGCAGGCGGTCGCCAGCTGATGTCTGCTCCCAACCCCCTTCGCGGAGAAGCCGAGATCGGCGGCCACAAGCTGGTCGTCGATTTCAACAGCATGGCGGCGCTGGAGCGGCGCACCGGCTATCGTGTCCCGGAACTGCTCCAGCTGGCGTCTGACGGGCTCGGCTTCGACGAACTGCGCACATGGGTCGGCGTGTTGCTCGTCGAGCAGATCGAGGAGGCGAGCGTCGGCGACATTCTCGGCGCGGCCATCGCTAGCGCGGACGGCCATACGTTCGATGATCGCTTCCAGATCGTCGCCGGGTTGGTGTCGAGCGCGTTGGAGGGTTTCT
This sequence comes from uncultured Sphingosinicella sp., assembly GCA_964438875.1. Lineage (GTDB taxonomy): Bacteria > Pseudomonadota > Alphaproteobacteria > Sphingomonadales > Sphingomonadaceae > Allosphingosinicella. The sequence continues at coordinate 29,695 of CAYTMM010000015.1, forward strand.
TCGCTCCGAAGAAGGACGAACCTGCCCCCCCTCGGAAGGCGGAGTAGGATGGGATTGGGACCGCCTGCTCCGCCTATGGATAAAGGCGGGTCAGCCGCTCGAGACGTTCTGGCGGCAAACCGAGCGTAGCTTCGTCATCGCAATTGAGGCACGGGACGAGGCGACAAAACAGGAGGCGGATCGCTCGATCTCGCTCGCCTGGCACACTGGTTGGTTCAGTGGTCTCGCATTCAACGGCAAGCTAAAGATGCTGTCGCATTATCTGGGCGCGGATAGTCGTCCGGGCAGCGCTCATTCAACCGAATTGATGGCGATGTTTCGGAAGATGAAAAAGCAGGGCAAGGCGGTGACCATCACGAGAGTAAAGCAAGAGCAATAGCGCCATGTCTGTTTCGTGATATTTTCCCCGAAACGAATCGGGGGCGGGAATGTTGCAAGACCTTTGGATCGCCATTCGTGGCAAGCGTCCAGTGGCCCCGACACCAGACCACTTCATCGTCAGATTGCCGGAGGATGATGACCCGGAAAGCTACGTTGAGGATGAACACCCCGCTGGCAACGGCGAGGCCATTACTGGTTTCTGCTGTATAATTTCGTATCGTGATTCAAAAGGGCGGGAATCTGAGCGACGTATCACTTGCCAACGTCTCGATGACGCGGCGGGCATTGCATATATCTACGCCTATTGCCACGAGAGGGCGGCCGTCCGGCAATTCAGGGTGGACCGGATCGTCTACGTCGCGGACCTGCTAACTGGCGAAATAGAAGAAAGTGCGTCGTCGTTTTTCTCTCGCTTCGGGGTTGGTCAACGCCAGCGTTCTCCGGTCGGATGGGGCTTGTCGGTGCGCAGTCGCGCAGACCTACTTGCCGGACTGAATGCCCTCGTCTTTATGGCGCGATGCGACAAAGAATGGCATCGCGCGGAGCGGGCGACGATTGAGGATTTCGTTTCGAGTTACTGGCTTCGTGCTGAGTTGCGTGGTCAGCCCCCGATGGACGACATCATGCGGCACGTTGATCGCCTCGCGCCCGATCCTGAGGCATTTTTTGTTTCGTTGACCAGATGCCAACAGAGTCCTTTGCTGGCGGCCACGATCCGCAGGAGAATGGCCGCCGTCATTGACGCGGACGGCGTTCTGCACGACGCTGAGAGCTTCTGGGGCGGGAAGGTGGACGATTTCTTTCGTTCGATATAAGGACGCTCGCATGGTCGCGTTTTCTGACATCTTGCTGCCGTTGCTCTTAATCGGAATTCCTATAGGGCTTTTCTTCTTGATACGCGCTGCGGTGCGATCGGGTGTGCGGGATGGAATGAAGGACAAGTCCGAATAGGGCGTTCACTACGCGGGCGGGTTATGCCGCAACAGTCAGTCGCACCCCAAGCGCCTTTAGAATTGAAGATATGGCAGCAAAGGACGGGTTTCCACCCTCACCGAGCGCCTTGTAGAGCCCGGCTCGGCTGATGCCGGCCTTGTTCGCTACTTCGGTCATGCCGCGAGCGCGCGCGACATGTCCGATCGCATCGCGGATTTCAGCGTCGTCGCCTTCTTCGAACACGGCTTCAAGATAAGCCGCGATCGCCTCGTCACTGTCGAGGTGTTCCGCAATATCCCAGCGGGTCGTTTCGATGGCCATGTTCAAACCTCCTTCGCCATTTCCAGCGCCTTCTTGATGTCCCGCTTCTGCGATCCCTTGTCACCGCCGCAGAGCAGGATGATGAGAACCTTGCCCTGTTGCACGGCATAGAGCCGATAGCCGGGGCCGTAGTCGATCCGCATTTCCAGAAGCCCGTCAAACCGCTTGTGGTCGCCCAGATTGCCAGCCTCCGCCCGCTCGATCCGACGAAGGATGCGGGCCTTCGCCTTGATGTCGGAAAGGCCGGCGAACCAGCTTTTGTAGGCTTCGGTCTGGCGGACTTCGATCATGTGGCGTGTCTACTATGGTAGACACCGACTGTCAACCATAGAATACAGTGTGAGGTGCTATGACAGCACTAATCGGCGCCCTTCGTATAAGTTTGGGCCTCAATACAGCACAGTTCGAGGCCGGCGCGCGCAATGCCCGTAACTCGGCTCGCCGGGCGGCTCGCGACATCACCACCCCGTTTCAGCAGGCGCAGCGCCAGATCGGCGCCTCGTTCCGCTCGATTGCCCAAGCGGCGGGGTTCACGATCGGCGCGGCGGGCATTGTCATGGGTGCGCGCGCGCTGCTCCGCTACGCTGATGCTGCGAAGAACGTGGAGGCGCAGCTTCGTCTCGCTACCAGCCAGTCCGGCAACTTTGCTCGCGCTCAAGAGGATGTCCGCCGCATCGCCGCGCAGACCCGCTCCGGTTTGGAAGAGACGGCCACCCTTTACGCGGCCTTCCAACGTAATTCGCGCGAGTTGGGTATCACGCAGGAGCAGGCGGCGCGCGCTACCCAGACGGTCAGCCAGACTTTCCTCATCAGCGGCGCGACGGCGGCCGAAGCGGCCGGCGGCCTTCGCCAATTCATGCAGGGCCTGCAGTCAGGCGTCCTGCGGGGCGAGGAGCTAAATTCGGTTCTTGAGAACGCGCCTCGGCTCGCGCGTCTTCTTGCGGACAGCCTTGGCGTGAACATCGGCAAGTTGCGGGAGATGGGTAAAGAAGGCGAGCTTACCGGCCAGAGGCTCATGGCCGCCCTGACCGATCGGCGGTTCACCGACCAGATCGATGCGGAGTTCCGCCAACTGCCGGTCACGTTCGAGCAGGCGATGACGATGGTGAATAACGCCGCCATTGAGACATTTGGCGCATTCGATCGCGGCGGGCAGTTTTCGACCGCCATCTCCAATTTCATTCTCCAGTTCACAAGCGGCGCAGGAGACATCACGAGCGCCGCTGAAGAGGCGGGCGTCAACACGCGCGCGGCGTTCTCTGGCCTGGGGGATGCGTTCCTGCCTCTTTGGCAAGGCGCTGTAGAAGCTTTCGGCGGGATCAATTCCGAAATCTTCAACACCCGGACCCAGATCCGAGGGCTGCTGCAGCTCATGGATGACGTAGCGAACCTCTGGAATCGGGTTGGCAACGCCGTCGATAATTTTGGCTCCAACGTGCTGAACCCCGTCATTCGGCTCACGTCAAATGGACAAGTACGCCAGTATTTCGCTCCGGGTCGCCGGGGACAATCCAACCTGGTAGGTAGATTTGACCAAGGCGCCGATCGCGCTGAGCGAAGCCTGATGGACGACCTTACTGCCAGGCGGTGGGGCCTCAGCGTTGCCGACGGGCGTTCAATGCCGGGCAATGAGTTTGCGCGCTACCTGAATGAACCGGGTCGCTATGACATTTTCGGAAATCCCCGCGATCGGTCGTCTTCCGGAAATCCCACGCAAGACGGGTCGGGCGGGGGAGGTCGAGGTCGACGCGGCCCATCCGCCGAGACCCTCGCGCGTCGCGCCGAGGCTGAGCGACTGCGCGGCGAACGGAACGAGGAGCGATTCCGCCAAGACCTTGGCCGGTTGAATGAGGACCTGTTGGCCGCCCGTCAGGCGCTGGTGACGGCGGCCGAGGCTGTGGCCGAGTTCGAGGTGCAGCAAATCGAGGTCGAGCGTCAGCGGGTTAATTCCGCGATCCAGGCCGAGGTGACGCAGCAACGCTATACGCAGGCCCAAGCGGACCAGCTCGTCGCGCTCAACGATCAGGTGGCAGCTGAGCGGACGCGCGGCATCCGGCTTCGCGAACAGGATCGCATCGATGAGGAGCGGCTCCAGGTAAGTTCGTCGCTGCTCGACAATGACATGGAGCTTGAGCGTGAGGAGGGGAACCTCGCTCGCACTGCCCGTGATCGTCGTGCATCGGCGCTGCGTCTGCTGGATCTGCAACAGCGGCAGGAGCGCCTTGCGCTTGAGGCGGTCATCGCCAGCCGCACAGCAACCGACGCCGAAAAGCGGATCGCTCAGGCCCGTCTCGACATTTTGGAAACGCTCTATGCGTCCCGGCGTCAGGGCGCGTTGGACGCCAACGCCTCCCCGATGCGCGCATTCATCAACAGCCTGCCACAGACGGCCGAAGAGGCAAACGAGGCGTTTGAGGGAGCGGCTGTCAACGGCCTCGGCAGGTTTATCGACGCGGCGGCCGAGGCCCGTTTTAACATCGAGCGCCTTGGCCGGTCCGTGAGGGATATGGTCAATCAGATCATCTCGGACCTGATCCGCATTCAGCTTCAGCGCGCAATCGTGGGAGGGTTGAGTAACGCGCTCGGGGGGCTGCTAGGTGGTGGAAGCGGCGTCGGCGCAAAAATCTCCGTAGGAGCATCATCGGCTGGCTCATTCGTCAGCCGGCTCGCGGGCCTCAACACCGGCGGCAAGATTCGCGTGGGCGGACCCGCCGGCATCGATAAGTCGGTCATGAGCATCAACGGCACGCCTGTCGCGCGGGTTAGTCGGGGCGAGGACATCAATGTCAGCCCGGCAGGTCGTGGAGGTGGCGGAGCCTATTTCGACCTTCGCGGCGCAGTGATGACCGAGGACATTCTGCGCCAGATCAACGAGATGGGCGTTGCTGCGACCTATGCTGCGCAAGCCGGGACAATGGACACGCTCGCACGCAAGAGCCGCCGCAGGATGGGCCGGTCGTGACCGTCGCTCTCCCCACATCGCCTTATGCGCGTGAGGCAGTCCCGCGTTTCATCATGTGGGGCAGTGAGCAGGAGCCGCCGTTCGGGGGCGCGATCACCCAGATCGAGCATCCCGGCTCGCGCTTCTCGCTGGACGTGCAGCTACCACCGCTTACCGCTGCGCAGGGTCGCGTCTGGGTCGCGCGGCTGATCGCTGGCATGGCCGATGGCGACGTTTCGCTAGAGTTTCCGCAACCGGACTTCACTCCCGGCGGCAATGCCAATGGCGCGATCAAGACAGCGGTATCAGGGGGTACGACGATCGCGCTAAAAGGGCTGGCGGTCGGGCAGACGCTGGCCGAAGGGCAATTCTTCTCCATCATCCACAGCGGCCGGCGCTACCTGCACCAGAAATCCGGGTCCGCCACCGTGACGGCCGACGGATCGGGTGAGGCGTCGATCACGATCGAGCCGCCGCTGCGTGTCGGCGTGTCCGTCGACGACGTTGTGGAGATCGCGACGCCGACGATCGAAGGCATTCTGGTCGGCAACGAGCGCGAATGGACGATCGACCTGGCGCGGCTCTACGGCATCGCCTTCTCGATCAAGGAGCGCGAGTAATGTCGGGCCTGACGCCCGCGATGGAGGCTGCGCTTCAGGCAAAGAAGGTGCTCGCCTTCGGCCTGCTTCGAATCGACCTGCCCGATTACAATCTGCGCGTCATTGCTGGCGGCACTGGCGAGGTGATCTGGGATGGGGGCACATTTCTCGGGCGCGACCCAACCTTCGGCGCGCTGGCATCATTTAGCGATCTTGACGATGCGATGGACGATGAGGCCCCCAGTCTATCGATCGCACTCCTACCGCCCAGCTCGTCCGCAGCGGCCGAGCTTTGCAATCCCGACATGCAGGGGTCTCGGGTCCGGCTGTGGCTGGCTTCGATGGTCCGCGCCACGGGGGCGGTCGTCGCCGATCCATACCTGCTTTTCGACGGAATCATCGACCAGCCCACCCTGACAGTCGGACGCGACATGCGTGAGGTCGAGTTCGAGTGCATATCCGCGATGGACCTGTTCTTCGACAATGACGAAGGCTTCCGGCTTTCCGACGCCAATCACCAGCGCGTCTGGCCCAGCGAGCGCGGGCTGGAGCACATGACCGCGCTGCCCAAGCAAATCTATTGGGGCATTGCGAAGCCGGGCATGAGCGGCGGCGGCGGCGGCGAATGGGGCAGCGGCGGCGGGCGCGGCGAGTTTCTGGACCCAAGGAACATCAGCCTCCTATGATTTCTCCGCTCAAGCGGCGTGCGATCGCCGCACAGAAAACCCTCGACGCATTCAAGGGCCAACGGTTTAAGTTCGGCCGGAACGACTGCGCGCAGATGGTGCGCCGGCATCTGATAAACATGGGTTGCCCGGTGCGCGGGTGGGCGCAGGCCGGAACCTACCATTCGCTGCACGGCGGGCTGGCCGCGCTGAAGCGGCTCGGTTTCGCGAACCTTCACGAGGCGATGGATAGCCGGTTCGAACGCATTGCTCCTGCGATGGCGTTGGCCGGCGATGTCATCGCCGTGCCGGGCATGGAGGGACCGGGCGCACTGTCCGTCTATCTCGGCAATCAGAATATCATCTGCTGGGTCGAGGACGTGCCGGGGGCGGTCGTATGCGAGCCTCTCAGCTATGATGGCGCGGCCTGGCGAGTGCCGGTGAAATGAAGGCGCTCAAGACCGCCGTGAAGATCGTCGGAGTCGTGGCCGGTGTGGCCGCAATCGCGACAGGGTTCGGGGCGCCGCTGGGCGCGGGCCTGCTTGGGGCGTCTTGGGGCGCAATCGCCACAGGGGCGGCTCTCGCGGGTGCCGTTTTGGACACGCTATCGCCAGCGCGACCTAAGGCCGGTTCCGCGATCGGATCGCAGACCGAATGGCGGGCCGATCCGCAGGCCGGTATTCCCTATGCGATGGGCCGGACGGCCTATGCCGGAAACATCGTTCATCGCGACACCTGGGCCGCGGACGGCAAGTATTTCGGCAACGTCATGGTCTGGTCTGGCGGCGGGCCGGTGAACGCCTTTGAGGCGTTCCAGATCGACCGCGAGACCGTGACCTTCTCCTCGAACGCGGCGACTGGCGCGCTGGCCGGCTTCGCCTGGCTGAAGACGCAGCTCGGCGCCTGCCCGGAAAGCAACGCGCTCTCTCCGGTCAACGGCACGATGCCGGGCTGGGATAGCGACAACAAGCTGTCCGGCTATTGCGCCGGCCTGTTCGAAACGATGTTCGACAAGGAGGGCAAGCAGTGGGCCGGCGGCTTTCCGCAAAGCCTCCTCGCGATCCTTCAGGGCGTGAAAGTCTACGATCCCCGCCTCGACAGCACCTATCCCGGCGGGTCCGGATCGTGCCGCGTCGATGATGAGGACACATGGGTCTATTCGGAGCGGCCGGCGCTTCATGCGCTGACTTGGGCGCTCGGCCGCCACCAGAACGGCGCGCGGGTCATGGCGGTAGGTTTGCCGCCGAGCAGCATCGATATGCCGCGCTATGTCGATTGGGCGAACGTCTGCGACGCGAACGGCTGGAAGGTTGGCGGCGTGGTGTCGTCGCTTGATGACAAGTGGGACGTGCTGAAGAAAATCTGTCAGGCCGGCGCGGCGAAGCCGGTTCGGCTCGGCGGTATCCTTTCGGTCGATTTCCAGGCGCCGCGTGTCAGCCTCGCGACGATCACCGCGAAGAACCTTGCGGGGCCGGGCAAGATCGTCGGCACGAAGGGCCGACGCGCACGGATCAATACCGGCGTTCCTCGGCTGCGGTTGGAAAGCCACGGCTGGGAGGTCACTACGCTCGATCCGGTCGGCGTTGATGAATATGTCACCCAGGACGGCGGGTTGCGATCTCGCGAGATCGACCTCGAGCTTGTGCAGGACAAGGATCAGGCTGCGGAGCTGGTCGCCTACGAGGTCGCGGACGGCCGCGAGTTCGGGCCGATCATGCTCCCGCTCAAGATCGAGTTCGTCGGCTACAAGCCCGGCGACGCACTGACGCTCAACATTCCTGAGCTGGGCCTGGCCGAACAGTTGGCGGTCATCGCGCGGCGCAACATCAATCAGCAGACCGGCGTCATCACGCACGACCTCGTTTCCGAGACGGACGAGAAGCACGATTGGGCGCTCGGCCGCACCGGGACGCCGCCGCCGACGCCCTCACTCACGCCGATCGACCTTTCCGATGTGCCGGCACCGGGCGCCGATGCTTGGGCGGCGTCGGCGCTCTTGCTGCTCGGCGGGTCGTCCGGCGCGCTGCCGGCGATCCGCGTCACAGGCACAGTGGATAACGCCAATGCCGAGGCGGTCATCATCGAGCTTCGCGAGGACGGCGAAACCGATTGGACCGGCATGGAGATGCATGCGCCGGGCATGACTTCGCGGGATCTGGTGAACGTGAAGCCGGCGACCGAATACGAGGTGGCGATCAGCTACATCGTTCGCGGCGTCCGGGGCGCCAGGCGGGTCGAGGGGCCGGTAAAGACGACCAGCCTGCTGGCCGAAGGATCGTTCATCCAACCCGATCCGCCATCAGCTGCCGAGAGCATGCCCGGCACGATCTGGTTGGACAGCGACAACGGCTATTTCGCGGCGCGGCGGGTCGAGGGCGACGGGCTGCTGCGCGACGAGAATGACGATCTGGTCCTCGACGATCAGGATCGGCCGATCGAGGCGGCGTGGGTCGCGCATTCGGATCAGAGCATCCGAGACAGCGCGGCGCAGCTTGCGGGGATGGCGGACGACGGCGAACTGAACGTCGTTGAGAAGAAAATCCTCGTCGAGCGTGCTGCTGCGCTGGAGGAAGGCTGGGCGATCCTCGACGCGCGGGCGGCGGCGCTGGGCGTGACGACCGCGCGCACGGCAGCGGCGAATGCGCGATCGGCCTGGCTGGCGATGCTGGGGGCGATCTCGCCGCCGTGGAACACGACCAATGTGCCCTCGCCGGTGAACCGCGCCGCCTATGACGCGGCGCTGGTCGCCTATCAGGAGGCGCTGGACGATCTGTCCGTGGCGATCGGCACGATCGATGGCACGACCGGATTGCAGATCAACGGCCCGGCGCGGATCGAGATTGCGGCGGATCACACTGGCGCGGTGCTGGCGGGGCAGTTGCCGGCGTCGGCCCATTATACGGCGCGGGTCGGGATCGGGACGGTGACCGGCGCGGCATGGTCGCGCACAGTGATCTCTGGCGGGGCCACCTGCTCGATCGACGCTTCGACCGGCGCGCTGACCGTCACGGCCATTGCCGGTGCGACATCCCGCGTTGCGATCGATTGCGCCTATCTGGGCGTCCAGCAACGGCTGCTCATTGACGTGGTGCGGGTCAATGCTCCGCCTCCCGCATCGGGTGGAGGCGGGTCGGGTGGCACGACCAGCTCGAAGTCGACATTCGCCGCGATCACGGGCGGATGGGCGACCGTCGCGACGCTCGATCCGGTGACGGTCGGCTCCGGTGGCGAAGTCGCGCTCTCCGCGCCGCTCACCGTGACGATCTTCGCCAGCGCACCGGATGGTGGCCGCGACATCGAGGTGAGGTGGCGTCGCGAGACCGCTCCGTCGACCTGGGAAACTGTGGACGACACGACGGTCGCCAGCGCGCCGCCAGCTTATTCCATCAATGAAGGGTCCGATTTCGAGCCGGCCTATGTCGCCTATCCCGGCGCGGTGAGCAGCGGCACGACCGTCACTGGCCTGACGCCCTCGTCGCAGCAAACTTTCCACCTGCAAGCACGCCAGACCGGGGGGTTTGCAGACACGCGCTACCTGACCGGCACGGCCACGGCGACGGGGCAATGAGGATGGTCTGGCACCTTATTGAGAAGAACGGTGAGCGCGAATGGGTCGAGGCGCCGGCGCGGCGGTCTCGCGGCAAGGCGCAGGCGCCAGAAGGCTATGACGATGCCGAGCTGATCGAGGTGCGCGATGCGCCGCCCGACCCGATTGCGGGTGAAGCGGCCCTGCTTGAGCGCGACGCGGAACAATGGATCGAGCGGCTTCCTCCGCTCGTGCTCGACCTGCTGGCCGACCTGCTCGCGGAGAAGGTGGCCGCGCGGCTGACCGTTGGGCCGGGCTCAGGACAGGCGGCGGTAACGGACGATCAAGAGAAGAGGCAGGGCTGAACGATGGCGAACTGGATTTCGATCTATGGACCGGCGGTCACGTCGTTGCTTGCGAGCGATGTCATCCTCGCCCAGAGCGCCAGCGGGGTGCAGAAGCTGTTTGAGGCCGATCTCCTCGTTCACAAACAGAGCGACGGCTATTATCGCGCTTATGGAAGCGTGATCGCTGGCGCGCCGTCGACATTCTCCGGAAATCCCGCTCGGGTTTACTATGCACAGAGCGTCAATGGCGACGCGGTCTATCTTTCAGTCGGACAATTCGGCGTCGAGCTTTGGGATTTCGGCATGGACGCGTCGAGCGGCTCCCTCCGTGCCAAGGCATCGGGGACGACGATCGTCCGGATCGAGGTCGAGGGCGTGCTGCGGCCCGGCGCGGAGACATATACGCTCGGCAATGCGGGGTTGCGCTGGGGCGAGGTGTTCGCCGTGGCCGGGACGATCAACACCTCCGACCAGCGCGAGAAAAACTGGCTTGGCGATCTGACGCCAGCCCATCTGCGCGCGGCGAAACGGATCATAGCCGAGATCGGCCTGTATCAGTGGCTCGCCGCGATTGCCGAGAAAGGCGAGGACGCTGCCCGCGTCCATATCGGCGTGAGAGCGCAGGCCGTCTGGCAGGTCATGGTCGATGAGGGGCTGGAGACGGCCCCGGACGGCGAAGATCCCGACATTCGCCACGGCTTTCTTTGCTTCGACCGATGGGATGAGGCCGACGATGTTCCTGGCGGCGACCGCTGGGGCATTCGCCCCGATCAACTCGCGCTGTTCCTGATCGCCGCGCAGGAAGCGCGGATCGCCGCGCTGGAGGCGGCATTGTGAGCCGCCTCGCCATTCTTGCCGCGCTGGCGCTCGCCGGGTGCGATGCCCGGCAGGCCGGCGCGGATGGCTATGTGTTCAAGGGCTGTCCGCAGCCGCGAACAGTGGCGACAATCTCGCTCGATCTCCACGACAGCGATACTGCGCTTCGCCGTGCCGCCGCTTTGGCGGGGCATCCCGTGACCGCGCGGGAAGGCGATCGCCATTATCTCGATTTCGGCACCGCCGACATGATCGCCGGCCGGTGCCACCTCAACCTGATCCGACCCGAAGTCGGCGATCAACGGGTGAATTGGGGGCACGGCATGACGCACTGTTTCTGCGGGCAATGGCATGACTGACTGGCTGCCGATCGCCATCGCCTGCATCGGCTCCGGTGGCCTGTCCGCCGTCGCGACCGCCTGGCTGACCAGCGGGGCTTCCCGACATGGCACGGATCGAACCGTCGACGCGGATCTGCAGAAGCATTGGACCGATACGACGATCGGGCTGGTCGAAGCGCTGCAGGGCGAATTGCACACGGCGCGGGGGGAATTGGCGACGTATCGACAAACCGAGGCGCGCCTCGCCCATTTCGAGGAAGCGCTGGACCATATCCACGCGCTGCTCGCCGCCCTGAAATCGGTGAACGAGCAGGAGTTGGTCGCGGCCGAACGGCGCGCATCCGCCTTCCTGCGCCGGATGCGCGGCGACGACGCAAAAGGCGAGGAGCGCCAGGCTGTCCAGCGCTCCGTCTCCGCCGAGCGCGTGAAGCACGACGCACGCCGAGGCCGAAAGGACTGATCCGTAAGGAGTGATCATGAAGACCATCGACCAACTGCTTGACGAGCTGATCGCCCGCGAAGGCGGTTATGTGAATCACCCGAACGATCCCGGCGGCGAGACCAATTGGGGGATCACGGTCGGGGTGGCGCGGGCCAATGGCTATCAGGCGTCCATGCGCCAGATGACGCGCGATCAGGCGAAGGCGATCTATCGTCGGCTCTATTGGGAGCGCCCCGGTTACGACAAGGTCGCGACCGTCTTCGCCAAGGTTGCCGAAGAGCTGTTCGACACCGGCGTGAATATGGGTCCGGGCAAGGCTGGCGAATTTCTCCAGCGGGCGCTCAATGTGCTGCAGGATGAAAGCCGGCTCACCGTGGATGGCGCCATCGGTCCGGCCACGATGGCGGCGCTCAATCGCTACAAGCAGCGGCGTGGCACAGCGGGCGAGGCCGTGCTGGTCAAGGCGCTCGATGCGCTTCAGGGCGAACGCTATATCCGCCTGACCGAGCAGAACGCGCGAAATCGCAGCTTCATCTATGGCTGGCTGGCGCACCGCGTCGGCAATGTGCGGTGAGCGACGATCTGGAGGCCGCCGTGCGCCGCGTGCTGGCCGAGCAGCAGAAGGAGAAGCCGGACCGGCATTGGTTCGCGTGGATCATCGGCATCATCGCGGTGGCCGGCGGCATGGGCGCGCTCGTGCTGCTGTCTTTCCATCCGATCCCTGAGGGGAACAAGGAGGCGCTGCTGCTCGCCATCGGCATCGTGCTCGGCTGGGGCGGCAGCGTCATCGCCTCCGAATTCGGATCGTCGCCCGGCGGGCGGGCGGCCGCCAGCGCCTTCATCCGGCAGCAACAGGGAGACCAGCCATGATCGAGACCCTTCTCTACATCCTCGCCGCGCTCTGGCTGGCGGGATCGATCGGCATCCTGATCTGGCTGATGACGCGATCGCGAGCATGGTGGTCGAATCTGGTCTGGTGGGAGCGCAGCGGGCTGGCGACCGTGATGCTGCTCTGGCCGTTCTACCTGCTCGCCATCCTCGCGGTCGGCGCGCATGACTGGTGGAAATACCGATGAGCGCCGCCGCAGTGTTCGCGCTGGCAAAGGCAAACTGGAAGGCCGCGCTCGGGCTCGCTATCGGCGCCGCCCTCACCTGGCCCGTGGCAAGCTGTGTCGCCCATCGCGACGGCGTGCGGGACGGCCGGGCCGAGATGCGCGCCGCATTTCAGAAGTCGCTGGCGGACGCGGCGGTGCGGAACGCCGCCACGCACCAGGCCGCCGCCGAGCGTCAGCTCGCCGACGAGCGGGCGATCGACCAACAGGAGAAAGGACTGCGCGATGCGATCCGTGATGTGCCTGACGAAAGCCCTGATGCTGTGCGCGTTCGCCTCAATTGCGAGCGGCTGCGGCGAACCGATCCCGGTGCAGAGCTTCCCGCGACCTGCCGATCTGGCCGTTGAAGCCAAGCCCGTCCCGGCGCCGGAGATCGCCACCAGCGCGCAGGCGGCAGCGGATTACGACATCGCCGTCGAAAGCTGGGGCGAACGCGGTTGGGCGGCGGTGGCGCGCCTGTGCCGCTGGGCGCGGGACAATGGGATGGAGATCGGCTGCCCGGAATAGTCACGTCCACCGCTTCACGGGTTGGGCGATCCCAGCCGCCGATAAGCCGGATAAGGATTGGGGAACCGATCGAGCGCCGGTATATCCTCCCTATGCGACGCAAAGGCGAACGGAAGCTGACCCGGCAATGGCCGGCCTATGCCGTCGCTACGGTTCAGCGGGCGATCAACGAGGGCGACGGGTGGTTCGATGCCTGGGCAAGGCAAGCCGCCACCACCTATCCCGTGATGGCGCGCAAAGCCGGCATCCCGTTCGATCGACTGCTTGAGATATCGCGGGGCGCGCCGATCACGCGGGACGAGCTGGGCGCACTATGCCGGCTGTGGAATGTGGAGCCGGAAAAGGTCGTGTCGACCATGCCCATCGGCGCGATCGCGGAATAGCCAACTCATTCCGACAATTCAGCTAAGCAATTGATATCCAATATGGCAACGAAAGGCGAACATATCGGAATAGCCATTGATAAATAAGGCAGAACTACGGACTTAAAATCTTCTGCCCCCAGGGCGTGCGGGTTCGAGTCCCGCCGTTCGCACCAGCAGCACATAATGCAAGCCATCGCTTGGGCAGCTCTCTTCGCCTGATGGCGCGCATCCTTTTTCTGACGGGACAGTTCCCTGCGTGGCACCCGTGCCCAGTTGGAAAGGAAATCAGATGTTTGCGAAGATTTTGGCGCCCATTGCCGGCGCTGCCCTGATCGCCGCACCGGCTTTTGCTCAGTCCGCCTCGGCGCTTTCCGTACAGCCTGCCGCGATCGAACGGGCAGGCGCCGATGGCGAGGGCAACCAGCTTGAAGGGGGCGCCTGGATCGCACCGGTGCTGGCCGCGGCAATCGTCGTAGGCGGCATTCTGCTCGCGGCAGGCGTCTTCGACAGTGACGACGATCCGGTCAGCCCGTAACGGCAACCATATGAAGCGGGCCGGATCTTCCGGCCCGCTTGCTTTGATGATGGAAGCGGCGAGCGCGATCAGGCGGCTGCGAATGCCGGCGCGGCCTTCACGCCCACCCATTCGCAACGCACCAGGCTGATCGGATCGAGGAACATGCCGCCCATGCGGACGCCGATCTGCCAGCGGACCTGGGCATGGACCGGGCCGATCCCCGGCACGTCGAGCGCGACATAGCTACCGATCCGCACCGGCTCCTCGCACTCCGCCATGAAACCGAGCGTGGAGACATCGCGGATAATCACCTCGATATTGTAGAGATTCTGGGGCTGAAGGCTCGCCGGGCAATCGACCGCGAGGCGAGGCGCACGGCGCGCCTTGTAATCCGGCTCGTGCGCGTCGGCCGGTCTTTCATCAAACCCTTCGTCCATCGCCGGGGATTAGGCTGTCACTGATGAATGAGCGGTAAAGGCGGGGCTGCTTTTCCGCCGCTACAGGCTAAAAGAGGCCCGTCGAAGACAGCCGGCGATGGCGGAGGACGAATGCGGATTGCGGCGCGGGGCGCAATGCTGGGATTGGCGGGCGCGGCGGCGCTTTTCGCCGGAGGCTGCCGCGAGCAGGCCACCGGGCCGATCGGCGTCGTCGCGATCGGCATGCCGCCCCGGCTGCATAATCCCAATCTCGAACCGCTCGATCCCCCGTCCGCCTTCCTGATCGAAGCGGTTGCGCAAGGGCTGGTTCGCTTCGATGCGTCCGGCGAGATCGAGCCAGCGCTGGCGCAAAGCTGGATCGTTTCGGACGACGGCCTGCGCTACACCTTCCGTATCCGGCGCACCAACTGGACGGACGGACGGCGCGTCACCGCAGAACAGGTCGCCGCCCGGCTGCGCGCCGCGATCAGCCGGCCCAGCCGCAACCCGCTCAAGCCGGTTTTGATGGCAATCGACGACGTGGTCGCGATGACCGACGAGGTGCTGGAGATTCAGCTGCACGGGCCGCGGCCCAATTTCCTCCAGCTGCTCGCCCAGCCGGAACTGGCCATCCTGTTGGACGGACGCGGCACAGGCCCCTATTTCATCCTGCCAGGCGACAATGCGCCCACACGGCTGCTGCCGGTGCGGGACCAGAACATGGCCGAGGATGACGAAGCGGAGATGCAGCCCGCCATATTGTTGTGGGGGCAGCGCACCGCTGCGGCGGTGACGCGCTTTGTCGACGGCGGGGTCGAGCTCGTCACCGGCGGCACGATCGGCGATCTTCCGATCGCGCAGGCGGCCCGGTTGCCGCGCAACGCTCTGGTCTTCGATCGCAATGCCGGCCTGTTCGCCTTGGTCTTCGTCAGTGCCGAAGGCCCTCTGGCCGATTCACAGGTCCGCCGCGCACTTGCGATGGCGATCGATCGCGATGCGATCGCCGCCGCACTCGATGCACCAGAATATTCGCCTCGCGCCGCACTGGCGCCGGCGGGCGTCACGGAACTGCCCGAACCCGCGATGCCGGACTGGGCCGATGCGCCCGCGCCAATGCGCCGCGAGCTGGCGGCACGGACGATCTCGGCGTTGCAACTCGAGGCGGCACCGACGCTGCGCGTCGCGATGCCCGACACGCCGGGCTACCGGCTGCTCTTCGCGCATCTGCGCCGCGACTGGCGGCGCATAGGCGTCGACGCCACGCATGTCGCGCCCAATGCGGAGGCGGACCTTCGTCTGATCGATGCGGTGGCCCCGGCCAATCTCGGCGCCTGGTATCTGCGCCACTTCACCTGCGAGTCCGGCCCGGTTTGCGACAACCAGGCGGACGAGGCCTTGGCCCGCGCGCGCGCCGCCACATCGGCAGAGGAACGCCGTGCGGCCCTGGCCGAGGCCGATCGCGCGCTTGCTTTGGCGACACCCTATATCTCGCTCGGTTCTCCGGTACGCTGGTCGCTGGTGTCGCGGCGTCTCACCGGCTTTCGTCCCAACCTGTTCGCGCGCCATCCCGCGAGCGAGCTGATCGCGAACGAATTCTGATGCCGCGGATCGACCGCGCGGGGATCGAGGCAATGGCGCGCGAGCTGCCGATCGGCCGCGATCCGCATGCAGTGCGCCGCCGGATCGAGGCGATGGAAGCCCTGTTGGAGCGCGCCTTCATCCTACCCGGTATCAACCGTCCGGTCGGCCTGGACGCGGTGATCGGCCTCGTGCCGGTCGTGGGCGACGTGATCGCCGCCGCAATGGGTGCCTGGATCGTCTGGGAGGCGCGCAATCTCGGCATGTCGAAATTCCACCTCCTGCGGATGGCGGGCAATGTCGGCATCGATGCGGCGCTGGGCGCGATCCCGATCGTCGGCGATCTGTTCGATGTCGCCTTCCGTTCCAACAGCCGCAATCTCAGGATCGTGCGTCGCTGGATGGACCAGCATCATCCGGCGACCGGGACGATCGACGGGCAGGTAGCCCGCCACAGCTAGAGCGGTGCAAAATCCAGACCGATATCGGCGGCCGGCGCAGACTGGGTGATGCGTCCCACCGAGAGATAGGTCACGCCGGTCTCCGCCTTGGCGCGGATCGTCTCCAGGCTGATCCCGCCGCTCGCCTCCGTCGGCACGCGGCCCGCAACGAGCGTCACCGCCTCGCGCAGCGAGGCCGGGTCCATATTGTCGAGCAGGAGATGAGTGGCGCCCGCCGCCAACGCCGGCGCAATCTGATCGAGCCTGTCGACCTCGACGATGATCCGTTCGATCCCGGCCACGACTGCGCGACGGGTCG
>CAYTMM010000016.1:0-14709 GCA_964438875.1 uncultured Sphingosinicella sp.
ACGCTGGAGGCGATCCTCGCGAAGGGGGCGGCCGGCGCCACGGAACTCGCTACGCCGACTCTCGAGGGGGCATATCGCGCGCTGGGCTTGCCACGCTGACGCAGCGTATGCGGATTTCCCGTTCCGGCGGCGTCTACCTGTCGACACCTTGAGGCAAAACCTGTCGCTAGCCGCGCTTCAGCACCGGTTCAGCGGAACTTTGTCAGAGGCGTCGGGTTGATTTATATCCGTAGCGAAGCTCCGGAGTTGAAAGGTTTGGCGCCATGTCCCTGTCCAAAAAGCTGCTGACGATTGCCGCGCCGGCACTGCTCCTTGTGCTCAATGCCTGCGCGACCGGCCTTCCGACTCAGGTTTCGCGCTTCCAGGCCATGCCGGCGCCGGAGGGACAGAGCTTCATCATCCAGCCGGCGCGCGCCGAAAATGCGGGCGGGTTGGAATTCGCCCAATATGCCGATCATATCCGCCGCAACCTGACCGAGCTGGGTTATAGCGAGGCGTCCTCGGCGCAAGCCGCCACCTTCGTGGTCGAGGTCGATTACGGCGTCGATGACGGCCGCGAGCGCGTCGTCGCGCGGCCCGATCCTTTCTGGGGAAATCCGTGGGGCTATCGTCCCTCCTACAGCCGCTTCGGCTATTTCGGCCGCTATCGCAGCCCCTTCTACTGGGGCTGGCACGACCCCTTCTGGGGCGGCGGCTACGACATCGACAGCTATACCGTCTATACCAGCTTCCTCGACATGGACATCCGCCGCACCGCCGACGGCCAGGCGCTGTTCGAGGGCGTCGCCCAGGCCCGCTCGCGCAGCAACGAGCTTCCGATGCTGGTGCCGAACCTAATCGAGGCGATGTTCACCGGTTTTCCCGGCAATTCGGGCGAAACGGTCCGCATCACAGTGATGCCGGAGCGGGAGCAGCGCCGGAATTGAGGTCACAGTAAGCAACGCAGGCGCGCGGCCGATAAAATCGGCGCTCTTCCGGCGATGGCGACTTGTGCCCCTAATACACGGCGTTAGGGTAGATCATCCCATCCTGCCGGAGATCCGCTATGCTCGACCGCCGCACTTTCCTGTTTTCCACCGCCGCCGGTCTTGCACTCGCGGGATCGCGGGCCGGCTTCGCCCAGGAAATTGCGGGCGCGACGGAGGGGCCGGCTGCACAGCTCAACGCGCTGATGGATCGGGCGCTGGGCGAGATGTTCGCCAACAACCCCGAATTCGTCACGATGCTGGGGCTGGACAGTGGCGAGCGTGCCGACGCCCGCACCAAACTCAATGATCGCTCCCGTGAGGGCCTGCTGGTCCGCCACGAGCGGGAAAAGCAGGCGTTCGCCGCGCTGCAGCGGATCGACCGCGGCGCTCTCACCGGGCTGGACGCGGTCAACTACGACACGCTGCACCATTATATGGAAACGGTCGTTCCGACCTATGACCGCTTCGCCTACGGCACGCATGGCTGGCCTGAGCCCTATACGGTCAGCCAGCTGAGCGGCTGCTATCGCAGCATCCCCGATTTCCTCGACAGCCGGCATCCGGTCGCCGTCGCGTCGGACGCCGAGGCCTATCTCGCACGGCTCGCCGATTTCGCCCGGCAGATTGACAACGAGACCTCGCGGCTGGGCCATGAATATGGCATCGGCGTCATTCCGCCAGATTTCGTGATCGACAAGGCGCTGGAGCAGCTCACCGCGGCTGCCGCCGCACCGGCGGCGGAATCGGGGCTCGTCACCTCGCTTGCCCGGCGCACGGCCGAGCACAACATCGCCGGCGATTGGAAGGCGCGCGCCACCCGGATCGTCGAGGACGAGGTCTATCCGGCGCTGGCGCGGCAGGCGGAGGCGATGCGCGGCCAGCGCGCCGACGCGGTCCACGACGCGGGCATCTGGCGGCTGCCCGACGGCGAGGCCTATTATCAATATGGCCTGCGCTACGCGACGACGACAACGATGAACGCGGACGAGATCCACCAGCTCGGGCTCGACCAGATGGCCGAGCTGACAGCGCGCGCCGACGAGATTCTCCGTTCGCAGGGCATGACCCGCGGCACGGTGGCGGAGCGGATGAATGCGCTCGCTCGCGATCCGGCCCAAGTCTATCCCAACACCGAAGCCGGCAAGGAACAGCTTCTGGCCGAGCTCAACACGCAGATGGCGGACATGGCACGGCGTCTGCCCGACGCGTTCGGGCGGATTCCGCGCGCGCCGGTCGAGGTTCGCCGGGTGCCGCCGGCGATCGAGGCCGGGTCGCCGGGCGGCTATTACCAGCCCCCCGCGCTCGACGGGTCACGGCCGGGCGCCTATTACATCAATCTGCGCGACACGGCCGAATGGCCCAAATGGACATTGCCCACCCTCACCTATCACGAGGCGTCACCAGGCCATCACCACCAGATCGCGCTGGCGCTGGAATCGACGGCGATCCCGATGCTTCGGCGGTTCATGGGCTTCTCCGCTTATTCGGAAGGCTGGGGCCTCTATGCCGAGCAGCTCGCCGACGAGCTTGGCGTCTATGAAAACGACCCGTTCGGGCGGCTCGGCTACATCCAGTCCTTCATGTTCCGCGCGGCGCGGTTGGTGGTCGACACAGGCCTGCACCACAAGCGCTGGAGCCGCGAGCAAGCAATCCGGTACATGGTCGAGTCGCTGGGCGATCAGGAATCGAGTGTGACCACCGAAGTCGAGCGTTATTGCGTCTGGCCGGGCCAGGCGACCAGCTACAAGGTCGGCCAGACCCGCTGGTTGCAATTGCGCGAAAGCGCGCGCGCGCGCCTGGGCGGCCGGTTCGATCTCAAGGCTTTCCACGACAACGCGCTGGCCGCTGGCGGCATGCCGCTCGCCGTGCTGGAGCGCGTGATCGAGGATTGGGTGACGGCGCAAGGCGCCTAGCCGTCACCCCAAGCTTGACCCGGGGTCCATAAACAAATGCCTCGTCAGCTATCGACCGACGGCGTTCATGGATACCGGATCAAGTCCGGCACGACAGCACTCTTGGGAACCGGAAACCGGGGCTTTCAGCTCTCCAGCTGACGGGTGAGCAGACGGATGTCCGAATCCAGCTCCGGATCCTGCGCGCGCAGCTTCTCGATCTGTCGGACGGCATGGATCACCGTAGTGTGGTCCCGCCCGCCGAAACGTCGGCCAATTTCGGGCAGCGAGCGCGGCGTGAGCTGCTTGGAAAGATACATGGCGACCTGACGGGGCCGGGCGACCTCGCGGGCGCGCCGGGCGCTTGTCATCTCCGCCTTGCGTATGCGGTAATGATCAGAAACGCGGGTCTGGATCTCGTCGATCGAGATACGCCGCTGGTTCGCGCGCAGGATATTGGCCAGCACCTCGCTTACGAAATCGAGGTCAATCGCACGGTTCTGCATCGCCGCATAGGCCGCGATCCGGTTCAGCGCGCCTTCCAGCTCGCGGACGTTGGAATTGATCCGCTTGGCGAGGAACATCACCACGTCTTCGGGCACCGCGACGCCGGGCAGCTGCTCCAGCTTCTTGTGGATGATGCTGAGGCGCAGCTCCAGGTCGGCGGCGTTGATATCGGCGACCAGGCCCCAGGAAAGGCGCGAGAGAATACGCGGCTCAATCCCGTCCAGATCCTGCGGCGCACGATCCGAGCTGATCACCAGGCACCGGCCCGCCGAGATGATTTCGTTCATTGTGTGGAAGAATTCTTCCTGCGTCGATTCCTTGCCGGCGATGAACTGCACGTCGTCGATCATCAGCAGATCGGCGGAGCGCAGCTGCTGCTTGAACTGGATCGTCTCGTTGGCGCGGAGCGCCGCGACGAACTCGACCATGAACTTCTCGGCCGACATGTAGATGATCTTGGCGCGCGGCCGGGCACTGTGAAATTCGTGACCGATGGCGTGGAGCAGGTGAGTCTTGCCGCGTCCGGTGCCGCCGTGGATGAAGAGCGGATTGAAGGCGACCTTGTCGGCGCTGGCCAATGTACGGGCCGCGTTGAACGCCACCTCGTTCGCCTTCCCCACGACGAAGTTCTCGAAACGGTAGCGCGGCTCCAGCGCAACAGAATAGAGGCCCTTCGTCTCGTTCGCGGACGGCTCGGACGGCGTGGGTGCCGGAATTTCTACAAGGGCGACGGTACGCGGCGCCGCGGCGCCGACGCCGATTCGAATCTGCCGGATGTCGGGCAGGCGCGCGCGCCAGGCGAGCGCGAGCCGCTCGGCGAAATGCGTTTGCACCCAATCGGCCATGAACTGTGACGGCAGATCCAGCACAAGCGTACCGGATTCGGCATCGAAGCCGCCAAGCGCGATTGGACGCAGCCAGCCGTCGAAGGTGCGCGCACCACAATCGCGGCGCAGGTCGGCGCGAATCGATTCCCAGGCGGTCGCGATCGGCTCCGCCTCGCTGTCGTGCCCCTTATCTGGTTTTCCGGCCGTCATTGGTGGCACCCGATCCCCTCCGAACTCTTATCCGCCCCCCGGCAGCGGCCTGTTTCACGCGCACAGACTTCCCTTGCGGCGAATCGCGCCACGCGCCGCGTCCGAATGTCATTTTGCTTGCGTCCGGCAGGGAGATTCGCCCAGCCGGAAAGGCTGTTTTAGGAACCCGATCGGAGTCCGATCAAGGGGGTAATGGAAGCATCATAAAAAATAAAAATGTTGACACCTGAAAAGCTTGGAAAGCCTAGGGTTTGCATTTTTTATCTTTGTAATCAAATATTTACACAGGCCTCAGCAATGCAGCATCACGCGAATCGCGGTAATTGCTGGATTTTCGCGTATATCGCCCCGCAAACGCAAAAACCCGCCGGCGGAGCGCCGACGGGTCTGCTTTTCTGCCTTTAGAAAGGCTTAGGCGAGCGCGGTGAGACGCCGCGAAAGGCGCGACAATTTCCGCGACGCGGTGTTCTTATGGAGCACGCCCTTGGCGACGCCGCGCGCCAGCTCGGGCTGCACACGCTTCAACGCTTCGGTGGCCGTGGTCTTGTCGCCAGCGGCGAGAGCGGCCTCGACCTGCTTGACGAAGGTACGGATGCGGCTGACGCGCGCGCCGTTGATCTCGGCACGGCGGGTGTTGCGACGGATGCGCTTCTTGGCTTGCGGCGTGTTCGCCATCGTATGTCACTGCCTCATTGCGGTAAAAGAAAAAGGCGCGGTCTTTCCCGCACCCGTTCAGGCGGCGCCTCTACGCGGAGACGTGGCTCCGGTCAAGATCAACGCTGGCAATTCGCACAGAAGAAGGTCGACCGGCCCGAGTCCACGCGCCGCCGGACAACCCCGGCGCAGGTGGGGCAGGATTCGCCTTCGCGGCCATAAACCCGCCATTCCTTCGAGAAGTAGCCAAGCTCGCCATTGGGCTGCGTATAATCACGCAGCGTCGAGCCACCGGCGGCAATGGCCGCGTCCAGCACCGTCTTTACCGCCTCCACAAGACGATCGAGACGTGCCCGAGAGATCCGACCAGCTTCACGCCCGGGATGGATACCCGCCAGATTGAGGGCATCGCAGACGTAGATGTTCCCTAATCCGGCGACGATCCGCTGATCGAGCAACATCGCCTTGATCGGCGCGACCCGGCCGGCCAGCGCCGCGGCGAGCCGCGCGCCATCAAAACCCTCGTCGAGTGGCTCCGGTCCCATTGCTGCAAACGGCGGTGTCGTTTCCAGCGCCGCGCTCGATACGAGGTCGATCGAACCGAATCGGCGCGGATCATTAAGTGCCAGCTGCCTCCCCTCCTCCGTCTCGATCACGACATGGTCGTGTTTGCCGATTTCGGTCGGATCGATTCGCCAAGTCCCTGACATACCCAGGTGAAAGACCACGACGTCGTCCCGGTCGGTGGCGATCAGGCCGTACTTGGCGCGGCGCGACAGCCCCGTGACGCGCGCACCGGTCAGCCGCTGACGCAGGTCCGGCGGAAAGGGCCGGCGCAGATCGGTGCGACGCAATTCGATCGACGCGATGCGCCGCCCCTCCAGCACCGGCGCAAGGCCGCGGACCGTGGTTTCGACTTCGGGAAGCTCAGGCATGTTCCACCATGCTCCCTCCCCTGCTAGAGGCGGCGGCCATGGACAAGGTTTCTTTCGGCCATGAGGACGTGGCGCCAGAGGAAAAGACCCGGCGGGTGCGCGGCGTCTTCTCTTCTGTCGCGTCCAGCTACGATCTGATGAACGATCTGATGTCAGGCGGACAGCACCGACTGTGGAAGGACGCGTTCGTGCGCAAGATCCGTCCCCGCGCCGGCGAGGCGATCCTCGACATGGCCGGCGGCACCGGCGACATCGCCTTCCGCATGGCCCGCGCGGGAGCGACGATTACGGTGGCGGACATCAACCCGGAGATGCTCGCCGTCGGGCGAGAGCGGGCGGAGAAAAACAGCATCGACGGTCTCGCATGGTCGGAGCAGAATGCCGAGAGGTTGAGCTTCGCCGACAAAAGTTTCGATGGCTATACGATCGCCTTCGGCATCCGGAACGTGACCGACATTCCGGCCGCACTCGTCGAAGCCCATCGCGTGCTGACGACCGGCGGACGCTTCTATTGCCTGGAATTCTCGCAAACTCGCTGGCCGGGTTTCGCCACGCTCTACGAGACCTATTCGCGCCGAATCGTTCCGAAAATCGGCAAAGCGGTGGCAAAGGACGAGGACAGCTATCGCTACCTGATCGAATCGATCGAACGCTTCCCCGACATGGACGCCTTCGCCCGGATGATCCGGGCGGCCGGCTTCGGCAATGTGAAGGCGGAACCGATCCTCGGCGGCCTCGTCGCCATCCACAGCGGCTGGAAGATTTGACCTCCTCCGTCACCCATGTCTGGCGGCTCCTGAAATGGGGCCGGGTGCTGGCACGGCATGGGGCGTTGCGCGGAATCGAGCGCGATCCCAACACGCCGCCGCCGGTGCGCCGCCTCGCCCGGATCGCCCGTTTCGGCGCACGCATCCCCAAGGTGCCGGCCTATGCCGAGGCGTTCGAGGCGATCGGCCCGGCGGCGATCAAGCTCGGCCAGGCACTTGCGACGCGGCCCGATCTGATCGGCGAGGAAGCGGCGCGCGATCTGTCCCGCCTGCAGGACCGCCTGCCTCCCGCTCCGTTCGAAACGATCCGTACCGCGATCGAGCAGGGCCTCGGCCGGCCGATCGAGACCATGTTCCAGAGCGTCGATCCGGTCCCGGTCGGCGCCGCCTCAATCGCGCAGGTCCACCGCGCGGTGACCACCGATGGACGGCAGGTCGCGATCAAGGTGCTGCGTCCGAATATCGAGGAGGATTTCGCCAGCGCGCTGGAGACCTATGAATGGGCCGCCGCGCAGGTGGAAGGCATGGGCGGTGAGGCGGCGCGGCTGCGGCCCCGGCTCGTCATCGCCACCTTCCGCCAATGGACCAACCGCGAGCTGGATCTGCGACAGGAGGCGGCCTCCGCCTCCGAACTCAGGGAAAATCTGGTCGCCGAAGAGGGCTTCTTCGTCCCCGAGATCGACTGGTCGCGCACCGCCCGGCGGGTGATGACGCTGGAATGGATCGACGGCATCAAGCTGACCAACCGCGACGCGCTGATCGAGGCCGGTCATGACCTGAAGGCGCTGGCGCGGATTCTCGTACGCGCCTTCTTGCGTCAGGCGGTGGTCGACGGCTTCTTCCATGCCGATCTCCATCAGGGCAATCTCTTCGCGCTGCCCGACGGGCGGCTGGCGGCGATCGATTTCGGGATCATGGGCCGGATCAACCGCCAGGCGCGAATCTGGCTGGCCGAGATCCTCTACGGCCTGATCACCGCCAATTACCGCCGCGTCGCCGAAATCCATTTCGAGGCGCAATATGTGCCCGGCCATCACAATATCGACGAGTTCGCGACCGCATTGCGCGCGGTGGGCGAGCCGATGCGCGGGCTGCCGGCGAAAGACGTCTCGATCGGTCACATGCTGGACGGCCTGTTCAAGATCACCCGCGATTTCGACATGCCGACCCAGCCGCATCTGCTGCTGCTGCAAAAGACGATGGTGATGGAGGAAGGCGTCGCCAGCGCGCTCGATCCCGACATCAACATGTGGGAAACGGCCGAGCCCTTCCTGACCGAATGGGTGCGCAGCGAGCTTGGACCGGAAGCGCTGGTTGCGGACGAGATCGTCCGCACCGTCCGCCTGCTCCGCAAACTCCCTGACCTGATTCGGCGCATCGATCATTATTATCCGGCCCCAGGCGCGGCGCCTCCAGCTCCTCCGCTGCCGGACGTGGTGGTGGTGCGGCCGATCGGCCTGCTGCGTCATTTCGTGACGGCCGCTTTGGGCGCCGCGGCTGGCGCGGCGGCGGTTTGGTTCCTGATTTGAACAACATCCAGGATGCGCATATATTATGCGCATGAACACCCATGCCGGAAAAGTCGCGGCGCCCAAGCGCGCCACCAACGTCTCGCTCCGCTCCGATCTGATCGACGAGGCGAAGAAGCTTGGTATCAATGTCTCGGAAGCCTGCGAACAGGGCCTTGCCGATGAGGTCGCGCGGTCCCGTCGCGAAGCCTGGCTGGACGAGAATCTGCCCGCGCTCGAAGCCTGGAACGCTTGGGTACGCGAGAACGGCATTCCCTATGTGGAATATCGCCAGTTCTGATGGCGCGATTCGACGTCTATCCGGGCGCGCACGACAAAGGCTATCTGCTCGATTGCCAAGCCGATCTGCTCGATCATCTGGAAACAAGGGTCGTCGTTCCCCTGCTTCCCGCAGCGGGCCTGCCGGCCGCGACGCGGCTCAATCCCGTTTTCACACTGGAAGGAACCGAGATCGTGATGAGCACCCAGTTGATCTTCGCGATTCCTGTTCAACATCTTGATCGCCGGATCGGATCGCTTGCCAAGGAGCATGTCGCTATCATCAATGCGCTCGACATGCTGCTGACGGGATATTGAACCGATGCACGGCAAGAAAATCCTTCTGATCGTCGGCGGCGGGATCGCGGCCTACAAGGCGTGCGAGTTGATCCGGCTGATCCGCAAGGCAGGCGGCAGCGTGCGCTGCGTGCTGACGAAAGGCGGCGCGCAGTTCGTGACGCCGATGACGCTGGCGGCGCTCAGCGAGCAACAGGTGTTCACCGACCTGTTCGATCTCAAGGACGAGGCCGAGATGGGGCATATCCAGCTCAGCCGCGAGGCCGACCTCGTGGTCGTCGCACCGGCCACCGCCGATCTGCTGGCGCGGATGGCCGGGGGCATCGCGGATGATCTGGCCACGACCCTGCTGCTCGCGACCGACAAAAAGGTGCTGGCCGCGCCCGCGATGAACGTTCGGATGTGGGAACATGCCGCAACGCGCCGCAATGTAGCGCAGCTTCGCGCCGACGGCGTCACGGTCCTGGAGCCCAACGAGGGCGAAATGGCTTGCGGCGAATATGGCCCGGGCCGGCTGCCCGAGCCAGACGAGATACTCGACGCGATCGAGCGAGCCTTCGATACGCCCGACCCGCTCGCCGGCCAACCCGACTTCGCTCCTGATTCATTGCTTGCAGGCCGTCATATCGTCGTTACTGCCGGACCGACCCATGAGCCGATCGATCCCGTGCGGGTGCTCGCCAATCGATCGTCGGGCAAGCAGGGTTTCGCGATCGCCGGCGCGCTGGCCGATCTGGGCGCGCGCGTGACGCTGGTCGCGGGACCCGTGAGTCAGCCGACGCCGCAGGGTGTCCACCGGATCGATGTCGAAACCGCGCGTGAAATGGCCGAAGCGGTTTCGTCCGCATTGCCCGCAGACGCCGCCGTGATGGTCGCGGCAGTCGCCGACTGGCGGGTCGAAGCGGCCGCCAGCAAGATCAAGAAGGGACCGAGCGGCCCGCCTAGCCTGTCGCTCGTCGAAAATCCTGACATCCTGGCCGAACTGGGCGCGTCGCCAGAGCGCCCCCGCCTTCTGATCGGTTTCGCAGCGGAAACCGACAATGTCGTCGGCAATGCGCAAGCGAAGCGGGATCGCAAGGGCGCGGACTGGATCGTCGCCAACGACGTGTCCGGAGACGTCATGGGGGGGGTGAACAACCGGGTCCATCTGGTCACCGCCGAAGGCGTCGAGAACTGGGCCGAAGCGCCCAAGGAACAGGTCGCCCGCAAGCTTGCGCAAAGGATCGCCGCCGCACTGGAGGACTAGATGCGGCACGATTGGTTGTTCCTGACACCGCTGGCACGCTTGCGCGATATCGGCCTGCTACTGCTGCGCTGGGTAACCGGCGCCTTTCTGATCTGGCAGAGCCACGACAATGTCATCAGCGCGGAGCGGATGGATGAGTTCGTTCGCTTTCTCCGGCAGTTCCAATTCCCGGCGCCCGAGTTGTTGGCGCCTATTTGCGTCTGGGCGCAGTTCCTGTGTGGGTTCGCCTTCATCCTGGGCCTGCTGACCCGCTGGGCGGGCTTCGTCACCACCTTCGTCTTCATCGTCGCGGTGTGGATGGTGCACTGGCCGCAGGACTTTCCCGGCTGGTGGCCGGCCCTTGTCCTCGTCTTTCTCGGAATCCTGTTTGCGACACAGGGCGGCGGACGCTACGCGCTCGATGCCAGGTTCGAACGCAGCGGGGTTCCTTAGGACGAGATGATCGAGATCAAACTCAAACGCCTCCCACATGGCGAGGGGCTGCCCCTCCCCGCTTATGCCACCGAACATGCCGCCGGGCTGGACGTCGTCGCTGCCGAGGACGTGACGCTCGCGCCCGGCGCGCGCCGGGCGATCGCGACTGGCTTCGCCATCGCCATTCCAGAAGGCTATGAGGTGCAGGTCAGGCCTCGCTCCGGCCTCGCGCTCAAGCATGGTATCACCTGCCTCAACACGCCCGGCACGATCGACGCCGACTATCGCGGCGAGGTGAAGGTCATCCTTGCAAACCTGGGCGATGAGGACTTTCCAGTGGTACGCGGAGAGCGTATCGCTCAACTTGTGCCGGCACCGGTGCTGCGAACGGCCTTTCGCGAGGCCGAAGAGCTGGACGGGACCGTACGTGGCGCCGGAGGCTTTGGTTCGACGGGGAGATGAACGTGAAAGCATTGATCGGCCTGAGCCTGCTCATCACCGTGACGGCGGCCTCGGCTCAGCAGTTTGAAGTCGCATCTGGAG
This sequence comes from uncultured Sphingosinicella sp., assembly GCA_964438875.1. Lineage (GTDB taxonomy): Bacteria > Pseudomonadota > Alphaproteobacteria > Sphingomonadales > Sphingomonadaceae > Allosphingosinicella. The sequence continues at coordinate 11,048 of CAYTMM010000016.1, forward strand.
ACTGGAGCAACATCCCGCGGATCATCCATCGCGGCAATTTCATGATGGACGATGGCATGATGGCGCGCGTCGACCGGCTGGCCCGCGCCGGGACGTGCTCGGTACCGGGACTGCGCCGAGACAATATCAATCTCAACGTGCCTTTCTTGATGCAATTCGCGCCGGACGGGAACGTGCAGCGCATTATTCTGCAGAATACCGGCTGCCCTGAGCTGGAGGCCGTGATCGGCGGCGTATTGCATCGCAAGCTCCAGGCCGGCGACTATCGCCCCACCGGTGAAAACCGGGACGGCTGGTATCGAGGCGATTTCCGCTACATCTCCTCGTCGTGATGCTGACCGACGCACAGCTTGATCGCTACGCACGACATATCGTTCTGAAGGAAATCGGCGGCGCCGGACAGGTCCGGCTGCTCAGCGCTTCCATAGCCGTAGTCGGCGCGGGCGGAATCGGATCGCCCGCCATCCAGTATCTCGCCGCCGCCGGGATCGGGCGGCTGCGGGTGATCGACGACGATGCGGTCAGCCTCGACAATCTCCAGCGCCAGGTGCTGTTCGGCACACAGGATGTCGGACGCGGAAAGGCCGTGGTGGCCGGCGAGGCGGTGGCACGGCTCAATCCCGAGACCGCCTTCGAAGGCGTTACGGCGCGGTTGACGCCGGATAATGCCACGCGCCTGATCGGGGATGTCGATCTGGTGCTCGACGGCTGCGACAATTTCGCGACGCGGCTGGCGGTCTCGGATCATTGCACTGCCGCGCGTATCCCGCTCATCTCCGCCGCGATCGGCCGTTTCCAGGCGCAGATCGGCACCTTCCGGGGCTGGGAACCAGACCAGCCTTGCTATCGCTGCTTTGTCGGCGACGCCTTCGACGCCGAGGATTGCGACAATTGCGCGGAGCTGGGCGTGCTCGGCGCGATGGCGGGCATCACCGGCAGCTTTGCAGCGATGGAGGCGATCCGCGCCATAGCCGGCTTCGGCGACGAAGCGCCTGGCAGGCTCCACATCTTCGACGGTCTGCAGCCGGCGATGCGGACGGCGCGCATCGCCAAGGACCCAGCCTGTCGAGGCTGCTCAGCTCAGGACTGAGCGTCGATCGCGAACAGCTCGATGGTGAAAATGAGAGTCGCGCCGCCCGGGATCGGGCCGCGTCCGTTTGGTCCGTAAGCGAGGGTGTAGGGAATGGCGAATTCGTAGCGATCACCGACCGCCATCATCGGTACCCCTTCCTGCCAGCCACGGATCAGGCCGCTGAGCGGGAAAGTCGCCGGCTCGCCGCGCGCCACGGAGCTGTCGAACTCCGTCCCATCGATAAACGTCCCGACATAATGGATCGTCACATTGTTATCGACAGTCGGGCGCGGGCCGTCCGCGCTGCCGCTGAGCTTGCGATAGCGCAGGCCGCTCACCGTCCGCCGCCAGCCTTCGGCCGGGTCGAGCCGGTTGAGATAGCGGAAATGATAGTCGCTGTTCGGCGGATCGGCGGCCGGCGCAGCGGGCGCGTCCTGCGCCGTTGCAGGACTGATCGAAAGACCGCACAGAACGAGCGCGGCTGCAATCCATTTCGCCATCATTTCTTCCCCTTCGCCGGGGCCTTTTTAGCCCCCGCTTTCTTCGCGGACGCCTTGCGCCCTCTGCCCTTCTTCGCCGGTCCCTTGGCGGCCCGATCGTCGATGAGCTGCGCAGCCTCCTCCAGCGTCAGCTGATCGGGCGCCAGAGTCTTGGGCAGAGTCGCGTTGGTCGTGCCGTCAGTGACATAGGGACCGAAACGGCCCTCCATGAGCTTGATCTCCGCCTCGGTGCGCGGATGCGGCCCTAGCACCTTCAAAGGCTCGCGCGAACCGCGTGCTCGGCCACCGCCGTTCGCCGCATCGGCGAGCTTGGCGACCACCGCGTTCATGCCAACCTCAAACACTTCGGCGGTCGAGGACAGCTTCGCATATTTGCCATCATGAGCGAGATAAGGACCGTAGCGCCCGATGCTCGCCGTGATCGGCTTGCCCGTCTCGGGGTGATCGCCGACGGTGCGTGGCAGCGACAGGAATTTGAGTGCGATCTCAAGATCGGCATCGGCCTGCGGCACATCCTTGGGCAATGAGGCGCGTTTCGCCTCCTTGCCCTCGCCAAGCTGGAAATAGGGACCGAAGCGCCCGGAGCGGAGCGTCACGTCCTGCCCGCTGTCCGGGTCCTGCCCCAGCACCTGCGGGCCGCTGTCCGCGCCGGCCTGATCGCCCTGGCCGAAGCGCCGCGTAAACTTGCACTCCGGATAGTTCGAACAGGCGACGAAGGCCCCGAAACGGCCGCCGCGCAGCGCCAGCCGGCCGGTGCCGCAGAGCGGGCAGAGGCGCGGATCGGCGCCGTCGCCCTTGTCCGGGAACAGGAAGGGCGAGAGGAACTCGTCAAGCGCAGCCGTGACCTCGCTCGGCTTCTGCTCCATCACCTCGCCGGTCTTTGGTTTGAAATCGCGCCAGAAGGCTTCGAGCACCTGCTGCCACTGGGCGCGGCCGCCGGATATGTCGTCCAGCTCGTCTTCCAGATGGGCGGTGAAATCGTAGGAGACGTAGCGTTCGAAGAAGCGCTCCAGGAACGCCGTCACAAGCCGTCCGCTCTCCTCGGGAAAGAAGCGGTTCTTCTCCAGCCGGACATAATCGCGGTCCTTCAGCGTCTGGAGGATCGAGGCGTAGGTGGACGGCCGCCCGATGCCGAGCTCCTCCATCTTCTTGACCAGCGAGGCTTCCGAATAACGCGGCGGCGGCTGGGTGAAATGCTGCTCGGCCGCGACGCCCTTCTTTGCCGGCACGTCGCCGTCCTTAAGCCGCGGCAGGCGGCGCGAATCTTCATCCGCTTCATCATCACGGCCTTCCTCGTAGAGCGCGAGGAAGCCGGGGAAGATCACAACCTGGCCAGTGGCCCGCAGCGCATGCTGGCCGGTGCCGTCGGTCAGCTCGGCAGTGGTGCGCTCCAGCCGCGCCGAAGCCATCTGGCTGGCCAGAGCACGTTTCCAGATCAGATCGTAGAGCCGGGCATGATCGCCCGAACCGGCGCGATCGCGGGAGAAATCGGTCGGGCGGATCGCCTCGTGCGCCTCTTGGGCGTTCTTCGCCTTGGTCTCGTAATGGCGCGGCTTGTCCGGCACGTAGCCGGCGTCGTAGCGATCCGCGACGGCCTTGCGCGCGGCGGAGATCGCCTCCTGCGCCATCTGCACACCGTCCGTCCGCATATAGGTGATCGCGCCGTCCTCGTAGAGATTTTGGGCGAGCCGCATCGTGATGCTGGCCGACAGACCGAGCTTGCGCGCCGCCTCCTGCTGCAAGGTCGATGTGGTGAAGGGCGGCGGCGGATTGCGGGTGAGCGGCTTGGTTTCGACCGACGCGACGGTGAAACGCCCCTCCTCCACCGCCTTTTTCGCGGCCAACGCCGTGCCTTCATCGCCGATCGTCAGACGATCGATCTTGTCACCCTTGTAGCGGACGAGACGGGCGAGGAACTCCGTGCCATCCGCCTCCATCGTGGCAGTGACGGACCAATATTCCTGCGGGCGGAACAGTTCGATCTCCCGCTCGCGATCGACGATGAGCCGCAGCGCCACCGACTGCACGCGCCCCGCCGACTTGGCGCCAGGCAGCGTGCGCCACAGCACCGGCGACAGGGTGAAGCCGAC
>CAYTMM010000016.1:14719-16258 GCA_964438875.1 uncultured Sphingosinicella sp.
GATAAGCGTCGATCAGATCTTCGTCGAGCGCGCGCGGATGCGCCATCGCCTCAGTCACGGCGGACTTGGTGATCGCATTGAACGTCACCCGCTCGACATGGGCGGGCAGCGCCTTCTTCTTCGCCAGCACCTCCTGCACATGCCAGCTGATCGCCTCGCCCTCGCGATCGGGGTCGGTGGCGAGGATCAGCGCGTCGGCCTGCTTGGCCTCGTCGGTGATCGCCTTGAGCTGCTTCGCCTTGTCGGCATAGGTCTCCCATTCCATCGCGAAGCCGGCGTCGGGATCGACCGACCCGTCCTTCGGCGGCAGATCGCGGACATGGCCATAGGAGGCGAGCACCCGATAGCCGGAGCCCAGATACTTCTCGATGGTTTTCGCCTTGGCAGGCGATTCGACGACGACCAGTTTCATTGAGAGAAGAGACCCCTTACGCGTACGCGCATAGGTGAGGAGCGGGGTGGGCCGTCGTCAAGACCGATCTCGCCACCCACCCGTGGCGGATTCAGAACCGCGCCGCGCAACGCTATTCGAAAATTTCCAAAACCGAGTCCTGTCCCCGGAGGAGGCTGTAGATGGCCACCGAGATGTAACAGCCAACTATCATGAAGGCCGTGAACCCCAGATTCGCCATAAGGAAACCCACAAACTCAACTCTGAGCAGTTCGATCAGCAGCACTCCCGCTAAGCCGACCGCCAGGGCCGGAAAATACACAACCGCCAGCGCGCCGAGGATCGGCCAGAAATGCGGACCAGTGGCGCGCCAACTTTCTTCCAGTACCGTCGCAAAACGATCATTCGAACCGATCAGCAGGGGCGCGGCGATGTACCATCGTACGAACAGGACGATGCCTGGGACGATCAACAGCACGAAGCCCACCAAGATGGCCAAGTTGGCAACGATGCCGAGCAGGAGAAAAATAAGCGGGGAACCGTCTGCCCGTCGAAAAATTCAGGCGCAGATCTTCCAGCAGCGTCGCGATCAGCCAGAACTGCAGGAATACGGTGGCGAAGCTGAGCACCAGGCTGAGCCCGGTGACCGCGCTTTCCGAAAAGCCACCTGTGTCGATGATCATGCCTCCGCCGAAAATGACGACGACGGCGACGGCAAAGCGCGGCAGGCTGGCGCGAAGAAGCTTGCCTGCACACCCCAACACATCGTCGATCGTGAACCCTGCTCTTCCGGATTTCATGTCAGGCTCACCCTTCCCCCTGCATGGCGTTCCAGCCGGCCGGCCAGTTCCAGTTCGAGCAGCACGGTCTGCACCTCGGCCGGTGAGCGGCCGGACTGACGGATCAGTTCGTCCACCGGCACCGGGGTTGGCCCGAGCAGGTCGGTGACAGTGCGGCGAGTCGCCTCGTCGGCATCGGCGGTGGGCCCGGGAGCGGCATAATCCTGCCTGCGCTGGCGGAAGGGACGCGGATGGATCGGGCTCAGCGCCTCGACCACATCCTCGGCGGTCTGCACCAGGGTCGCGCCCTCACGGATCAGCAGGTTGCAGCCCTGAGCGCGCGGATCGAGCGGCGAGCCGGGCACGGCC
>CAYTMM010000016.1:16268-25727 GCA_964438875.1 uncultured Sphingosinicella sp.
GCCGTGCCCGGCTCGCCGCTCGATCCGCGCGCTCAGGGCACGGCCATCACCTCGCGTCCGGCCTCGGCGGCGAGCCGGGCCGTAATGAGCGAGCCGGACTTGGGCGCGGCCTCGACCACCACCGTCCCTTGCGCCAATCCGGCGATGATCCGGTTACGATAGGGGAAATGGCGCGCGCGCGGCTCGGTGCCGGGCGGCTGTTCGGCGAGCAGCAGGCCGCGTTCGGCGATGGCGCGCTGCCTCTCCTCGTTTTCCGGCGGGTAGAAGATGTCGATGCCGCCGGCGATCACGGCAATCGTGCCGGTGACGAGAGATCCGTCATGCGCGGCCGTGTCGATACCGCGCGCCAGTCCGGAGACGACGACCTGCCCCGCCTCGCCCAGCGCCCCGGCCAGTTGGCGGGCGAAGCGGCAGGCGGCGGCCGACGCGTTGCGCGCGCCGACCATGGCAACGGCAGGCTTGTCGAAGAGCGTGACGTCGCCCTTGGCGATCAAGGCGGGCGGCGCGGTCTCCAGTTCGGCGAGCAAGGCCGGATAGACGGATTGCCCCAGAAAAAGATGCCGAGCGCCCATCCGCTCCACCGTCTCGATCTCGCGTTCGGCCTGGCCCGCCGGCGCGAGTTTCGGCGCCCGTCCGCCGCCCCGCGCGGCAAGATCGGGAATGGCATCGATCGCCGCCTGGGCCGAGCCGAAACGTGCGAGCAGCTGGAAATAGGTGATCGGCCCGATATTGTCCGACCGGATCAGGCGCAGCCGGGCGACGGCATCACGCGGCGCCGGCATCTCAGCCCTGCGCCTTTCCGACCCTGGGTTCCGTACCATCCATCAAACGCCCGATATTGGCGCGGTGGGTCCACAGGATGAGCAAGGCGAGGCCGAGAAAGATCAGCGCAAGATCGCCCTGCCCCAGCGCGAATGCAGCGATGGGCGCGGCGAGCGCGGCGCTCATCCCGCCGACGGAGGACCGGCGGGTTATGGCCAGCGCGAGCAGCCACACTGCCACGACCACCAACGCCGCCGGCCACAGCAGGGCCGCGACAATGCCGATCATCGTCGCCACACCCTTGCCGCCCTTGAAACGCAGCCAGACCGGGTAGAGATGACCGAGAAAGGCGGCGATACCCGCCACCCCGCCCAGCTCGGTATCCGGCCAGATCGCCTGCGCGATCAGCACGGCGGCGGCGCCCTTGGCAGCATCGAGACACAAAGTCGCGGCAGCCAGGCCCTTGCGGCCGGTGCGCAGCACATTGGTCGCGCCGATATTCCCGGAACCGATATTGCGCACATCGCCAAGACCAGCGAAGCGGGTAAGGATGAGGCCGAACGGGATCGAGCCCAGGATATAGCCGAGCAGCAAGGCGCAAAGCGTAGGCTGAACTATTTCCCAAGTAATCACGGCATCCCCTTGATAGTCATGCCTAAGCAATGGGCCGTGCGCGCGCAACCGGTTTGCCGACGGCCTCACCGCTCGCTACATCCGCCCGTGATGGCAACCTCGCGGCCCCTTCTCGTCTTCGATTCCGGCGTTGGCGGGCTGTCGGTGCTGAAGGAGATCCGCGCGCAGCTGCCGGACGCGCCGATCGTCTATGCGGCGGACAGCGCCGGCTATCCCTATGGCACCCGGAGCGCGGCAGAGATCGCGGCGCGCGTGCCGGCGTTGCTCGGGCGACTGGCGGAGCGCTACAATCCGGCGCTGATCGTCATAGCCTGCAACACCGCGTCGACGATCGCGCTCGACGCGGTACGCGCCGCGCTTGATCTGCCGATCGTCGGCACGGTGCCGGCGATCAAGCCCGCAGCAGCCCTGTCGAAGACGCGCGTCATCGGCGTGCTCGGCACCGAGGCAACGATCGTCCAGCCCTATGTCGATCGGCTCGCCACCGAATTCGCCGCCGATTGCGCCGTCGTGCGACACGGCTCGGCCGCGCTGGTCGAGCTTGCCGAAGCGAAGCTGCGCGGCACGTCGGGCGATCCCGCGGACTATCGCCGCGTTCTGGAGGGGCTGCTGTCGCGGCCAGATGGCGATCGCATCGACACCGTTGTGCTGGCCTGCACGCATTTCCCGCTGGTCGTGGATGAACTGGCCGCCGCCGCCCCGCGCGCGCTCACCTTCGTGGACGGCAATGCCGGCATCGCGCGGCAGACCGCGCGGCTGGTGGACGGCATGAATTGGCCCGATGGCGCAGGAGAGGGCATTGCCGTTTTCACGGGCGATCCGGCCCGGGCGGAGGCCTATCGCGCGGGCCTCGCGGCCTTCGGGCTGGAGCGGATCGAGGCCCTCTGACGCCCTTCCCGTAGTTGCGAACCGTTCTCACTGGCCTTCCTGTGGAAAAATCCGCTATTGAGCGCGCGAGCAACGGGGACGAGAGTCTTGGATTATCAGCGCATCTTCGCGGAGGCGATCGAACGGCTGCACGCCGAAGGCCGCTATCGCGTGTTCATCGACATCCTGAGGAACAAAGGCGCCTTCCCGAACGCGCGCTGTTTCCACGGCCATAACGGCCCGAAGCCGATCACCGTCTGGTGCTCCAACGACTATCTGTGCATGGGCCAGCATCCGGACGTGACCGGCGCGATGGAAGAGGCGTTGCACGATGTCGGCGCCGGCTCCGGCGGCACCCGCAATATCGGCGGCAACACCCATTACCATATCGAGCTGGAAGCCGAACTCGCCGATCTGCACGGCAAGGAATCCGCGCTGATCTTCACCTCGGGCTACATCTCGAATGAAGCGACGCTCTCGACGATCGGCAAGATCCTGCCCGGCTGCATCATTTTCTCGGATGCGCTTAATCACGCCTCGATGATCGCCGGCATTCGCAATTCGGGCTGCGAGAAGCAGGTGTTCCGTCACAATGATCTGGAGCATCTGGAAGAATTGCTGGCCGCCGCACCGGCCGACGCGCCCAAGCTGATCGCGTTCGAAAGCGTCTATTCGATGGACGGGGACGTGGCGCCGATCCACGCCATCTGCGACCTCGCCGACAAATATAACGCCCTCACTTATCTCGACGAAGTCCACGCCGTCGGCATGTACGGCGCGCGCGGCGGCGGCATTTCGGAGCGCGACGGTGCCGCGCACCGCCTCACCATCATCGAAGGCACGCTCGGCAAGGCGTTCGGCGTGATGGGCGGCTACATTTCGGCCGACAAGAATATCGTCGATGTGGTGCGCTCCTATGCGCCCGGCTTCATCTTCACCACCTCGCTCTCCCCGGTGCTGGTCGCCGGCGCGCTGGCGAGCGTGCGCTATCTCAAGAATTCGTCGGTTGAGCGCGAGGCGCAGCAGGCCAATGCCGCGAAGCTGAAAGCGATCTTCGCCGAGGCGAAGCTGCCGGTCATGGACTCCGTCACCCATATCGTGCCGCTGCTCGTCGGCGATCCGGTGAAGGCGAAGCGGATCAGCGACATCCTGCTCGCCGAATATGGCGTCTATGTGCAGCCCATCAATTACCCCACGGTGCCGCGCGGCACCGAGCGGCTGCGTTTCACCCCCGGCCCCGCGCACAGCGAGGAAATGATGCACGACCTCGCGAATGCGCTGGTCGAGATCTGGGACCGGCTGGACATGCAGCTCGCCGCTTGAGCGATCCCGCATGAGGTGGAGCAAGCTTCGTGCCCTGATCCGGCAGAATTTCTCCCCAAGCATCGGCGAACGACTGGACATTCATAGCGCGGCCTACGGCGCGTGCTCCTGTGGCCATGCCTGGCTCACGCTCGATGGATCAGTGATTGCGAATTTTTGCACGCGAGCGGCTGCGAATGCGCGCTACGGGTACCCGTCTCCAACGATCAATCCGATGTATCAGGACCAGGCCGTGTCTTATGGCGAGCTCAGTCGCCAAGACGCCTATCACGCATGCTGGGCATTCGTACACGATTTGTCGATCGAGCAGTCGCTCGAGGATGAAGACCCCCTCGTGCAAAGTCTCGCGATTGTAGACAGACGTTTAGGCAAAAAACGGTTGCGGGCAATCGACGCCTCCTCGCTTCACCCATTGGCCAAAATGCTGCTCGACGTGCGACTGGAAGCTGAAAATCCGGCGCGCATGGAATTCGCCGCCTCGGCGCGCGCCTAAGGGGTATCGCCTGACGTTGCTCCTTTTTCGTTCGACGGCTGGCGAATCCTGACACGAACGCCTAGGTGAAACGCCATGCGCATCGCCATCGCTTCCGATCACGCCGCCGTCGAACTGAAGACGGCGCTTGCAGCCTGGCTGCGCGAGACAGGTCGTGAAGTGACCGATCTTGGCCCACAAAACGCCGATTCGGTCGACTATCCCGATTATGGTTACAAGCTTGCCGAGGAACTGGCCGCCGGACGGGCCGATTTCGGCGTGGCCCTGTGCGGATCGGGCATCGGCATCTCGATCGCCGCGAACCGCCATCCCGCCTGCCGCTGCGCGCGGATTGACGAGCCGCTCTCCGCGCGTCTTGCTCGCCAGCACAATGATGCGAACGCAATAGCGATGGGTGCTCGGTTGATCGGCATCGAGATGGCGAAAGCCTGTGTCGAGGCCTTCCTTGCCGAACCCTTCGAAAGCGGCCGCCATCAGCGCCGAGTCGACAAGCTCACACAACCGCCCTTCACCAAGGAGCCCGCATGACCACGCACGCCGCCAACGATCTGCACGAGGTCCAGCCAGACGGATTCTTCACCCGCGGCCTCGCGGACGCCGATCCGGCGGTGTTCGCCGGCGTGACCCACGAGCTGGACCGCGAGCAGAACCAGATCGAGCTGATCGCGTCCGAGAATATCGTGTCGAAAGCGGTGCTGGAGGCGCAGGGCTCGGTCTTCACCAACAAATATGCGGAAGGCTATCCGGGCAGGCGCTACTATCAGGGCTGCCATCCGTCCGACGAGGTGGAGACGCTGGCGATCGAGCGGGCGAAGGAGCTGTTCGGCTGCGGCTTCGCCAATGTGCAGCCCCATAGTGGCGCGCAGGCCAATGGCGCGGTGATGTTGGCGCTGACGAAGCCCGGCGACACGATCATGGGCCTCAGCCTCGATTCCGGCGGGCACCTCACCCACGGCGCCAAGCCCGCAATGTCCGGCAAATGGTTCAACGCCGTCCAGTACGGCGTGCGCGCCGACGATCACCTGATCGATTATGATCAGGTTGCGGCGTTGGCGAAAGAGAACAGGCCGACGCTGATCATCGCCGGCGGCTCCGCCTATCCGCGCCACATCGATTTCGCCCGCTTCCGCGCGATCGCGGACGAAGTGGGCGCGCTCTTCATGGTCGATATGGCCCATTTCGCCGGCTTGGTCGCCGGGGGCGAGCACCCCTCCCCCTTCGGCCACGCCCACGTCGTCACCACGACGACGCACAAGACCTTGCGCGGCCCGCGCGGCGGCATGGTACTGACCGATGACGAGGCGATCGCCAAAAAGATCAACTCAGCGGTTTTCCCCGGCCTGCAGGGTGGCCCGCTGATGCATGTCATCGCCGCCAAGGCGGTCGCGTTCGGCGAGGCGCTGCAACCCGAATTCAAGACTTACGCCAAGGCGGTCATCACCAACGCCAAGGCGCTGGCCAGCCGTCTCAAGGAGCGCGGCGCCGATCTCGTCTCCGGCGGGACGGACACGCACCTCGCTTTGGTCGACCTGCGTCCGATCGGCGTCACTGGCAAGGACGCCGACGAGGCGCTGGAGCGCGCCGGTATCACCTGCAACAAGAATGGCGTGCCCAACGATCCGCTGCCGCCAGTGAAGACCAGCGGCATCCGTGTCGGCTCACCCGCCGGCACGACGCGCGGCTTCGGCGTCGCCGAATTCCGTGACATCGCCGACATGATCGCCGATGTGCTCGATGGGCTGAAGACGAACGGGCACGAAGGCAATGGCAATGTCGAGGCAGAGGTGAACGGCCGCGTGCGTCAACTTTGTTCACGCTTTCCGATCTATCAGGATCTGTAATTGCGCTGCCCCTTCTGCGCCCATGAGAACAGCCAGGTGAAAGACAGCCGTCCGACAGAGGACGGCTCCGCCATCCGCCGCCGCCGCCAGTGTGAGGATTGCGGCGCGCGCTTCACCACGTTCGAGCGGGTGCAACTGCGCGAACTCACCGTGCTGAAATCGGAAGACAAACGCGAACCATTCGACCGGACGAAGCTGGAACGATCGATCGCCATCGCCTGCCGCAAACGCCCAGTACCGGTGGAACGGATCGAACGTCTTGCATCCTCCATTCAACGCCAGATCGAGACAAGCGGCGAAAGCGAAATGCCATCCGCGAAGATCGGCGAGATGGTGATGGAGGGTCTACAGGCGCTCGACCCCGTCGCCTATATCCGCTTCGCAAGCGTCTATAAGGACTTCCGCGAAGCCAAGGATTTCGAGGATTTTGCCGGAACCGTGGCGGAGGCGGGCAAGGAGTGAGCGCCCGTCCACCAGCCATCGTGCTCGTGCGTCCGCAGCTTGGCGAGAATATCGGCAAGGCGGCGCGGGCGATGCTCAATTTCGGACTAACGGATCTGCGCCTCGTCGCGCCGCGCGACGGATGGCCCAACCCGTCCGCCGGTCCGGCCGCTTCCGGCGCGGACGTCGTTCTGGAGCAGGCGCGGGTGTTCGATACGGTGGCCGATGCAGTGGCCGATTGCCCGTTCGTCTATGCCACGACAGTCAGAAAGCGCGGACTGGTGATGCCCGTGGTGACGCCGGAGGAAGCGGCGCGCGAGATTCGCGGCCATGCAGGCCCATCCGCCATCCTGTTCGGCGCCGAACGCTCCGGGCTGGAGACGGACGAGGTCGCGCTCGCCGGCAAGATCGTCACGGTGCCGGTCAATCCGGACTTCCGCTCGCTCAATCTCGCCCAGGCGGTGCTGCTGCTCGCCTATGAATGGTCGAAGCACGAAACACTGGTGGTGCCGACGATCGGCGACGAGGTCGAACCTCGCGCCGAACATGTTCATCTCGAGGGCCTGATCCAACAGCTTTTCGACGGGCTCGACAAAGCGGACTATTTCCATCCGCCCGATCGCACCCCGGCCACCAAGAACACGATCCGCACCATCCTCACCAAGGCCGGCTGGTCGGCGCGCGAGGTGCAGGCGATGCGTGGCATCGTCCGGTCGCTGGAAGAAGGCCGGCTGCGTCAGCCGCGCAGTTCGTCAAACCGGTCGAACTCGTAGGCGATCGAGCCTTCGACGAGTCGTTCGTAAATGTCGCCGATCACGCCCTCCGGCACGTCGGCGCCGACGGCGTGGCGCTTCGCATTGGCGATCACCTGCGCCTTGCGCCATTCGTCACGCACCGTGTCGCGGGTCGGCTTGATCCGGGCCGCCGCGTCCATGTAGCGGAAGCGTTCGCCGATCAGCGCAACGATCTGTTCGTCCAGCCGGTCAATGCCGTTGCGGACCTGTGCCATCGTTTCGCAGGCGGCGGGCTTTACGCGTTCGTCAGTCATGGCGTCCCTTTAGCGGCCCGGCGCGGCCTGTCGAGGTTGACTTTCGGGACGCACGCGGCCATGTGCCCGCCTTCGCAATTGGCCCCGCACCCCGGTGAAGCGGTGGCCGCGCCGGACAGACAGGTCCGGCGGTGCGGTTCCGGGACATTGTGATAACGCGAATTGGAGTCAAATCATGTCGAAGCGCAGCAGCGCCAAGTACAAGCTCGACCGCCGCATGGGCGAAAACGTCTTCGGACGTCCCAAGAGCCCGGTCAACAAGCGCGAATATGGCCCCGGCCAGCACGGCCAGCGCCGCAAGGGCAAGATGTCGGATTTCGGCATCCAGCTGCGCGCCAAGCAGAAGCTGAAGGGCTATTACGGCGACGTCACCGAAAAGCAGTTCAAGCGCGCCTATACCGACGCGTCCAAGATGAAGGGCGATACCGGCCAGAACCTGATCGGCCTGCTCGAGCGTCGGCTCGACATGATCGTCTATCGTGCCAAGTTCGCGCCGACCATCTGGGCCGCGCGTCAGCTCGTCAGCCACGGCCATGTCCGCGTCAACGGCGTGAAGTGCAACATTGCCTCACGCCGCGTGGACGTGGGTGATGAGATCACGCTGGGTTCAAAGGCGCAGGAAATGGCGCTGGTGCTGGAAGCGCAGGGTCTCGCCGAACGCGATATCCCCGATTACGTCGCGCCCGACGGCGCCGCCAAGGTGACCTTCACCCGCGTGCCGTCGCTCGACGAAGTGCCCTATCCGGTCCGTATGGAACCGAATCTGGTTGTCGAGTTCTACTCGCGCTGATCATCCGGTCCGGCGACGGACGAGAAAAAGGGCGGGTGGCGAAAGCCACCCGCCCTTTTTGCTTTCCGACGCCGCTCAGTTTCCGCCCGTCGTCCGGGCCAGGAACTGACCGATCCGGTGCAGCATCTCCGAGCGGGCGACGGAATCGGCAAGGTCATGTTCCAGCCCGTCGAACTGCACGAACTCGCTCTGCCGGCCCAGACGCTGCAATTCGCGGTCCATGCGCTGCGAATGGACGACCATCACGTTGAGATCGCGATTGCCGTGGAACAGCAGCACCGGCGCGGTGATCCGCTCAGCATTCTGCAGCGGCGAGCCCTGCTGCACATGCGGGCCAGAGCCGACATATTCGGCGACGTTGCGCGCATTGGTGTAGTCGCGCTGATCGTCTTTCAACTGCTGGAGATCGGTGACAGGCGCGATCGCGGCGATCCCCCGGAACAGATCGGGCGCGATCACGCCCGCCTGCAGCGCCGCATAGCCGCCATAGGACCAGCCGACGATCGCCATCCGGTTGCGATCCGCAATGCCTTCCGACACCAGCCACTGACCGGCCGAGACGACATCGCCGATCGAGGTCTGCCAGCCCTGAAAGCCGTTTTGCTGGAGCCAGGAATCGCCATAGCCCCCTGAACCGCGGAAATTGGGCTGGAGCACCGCGTAACCGAGATGGGCGAAATATTGCGCCATCCAGTCAAAGCCCCAGATATCGCGCGCCTCCGGCCCGCCATGCGGCAGCACGACCGCCGGCAAATTGCGTCCCGACGAACCGGGCGGCAGCGTCAGATAGCCGGGGATCATTGTGCCATCGGCGGCCGGATAGGAAATCGGCCGGACAGTGGCGAGCGTGACATTCTCCAGCTCCGGACGGGCCAGGAACAGCTCGGTCAGGCTGGAACCCTGTCGATCGTACACATAATAGCGGCCCGCATCATTATCGGCGCCGGCATGAATCAGCAGGCGCTGGCCGTCCCGGCTGGCACTGACGAAATCGATGGCGGGCAGATTGGGGATCGCGCGGCCAAGGCTTGCCGCCAGCCGCTCATAATCCGGGTCGAAATAGATGACGTTACGGCGTTCCTCGGCATAGGTGACGCCGATCACGCGGGAATTGCGGTTCGCCCGCACCACATCGTCCACATCGACCCGATCATTGGCATAAACCAGTTCGCTCGCCATCGACCCGTCCAGCCGCACGCGATACAGCGCAAAACGGCCGTCCAGACGCTGCAGCGCATAGGCGGAATCGATCTCCGCATCG
>CAYTMM010000016.1:25737-46021 GCA_964438875.1 uncultured Sphingosinicella sp.
ATCCCGATCGCCGTCGATGCGGAGATCGGGATCATACCTTCGCGCGAGGTTGTCTCGAAACTGCCAAAAGGGCGCCATTGCCGGTTGCCCGCGGTCCTGTAGAAATAGTCGACACGGGTGCCCTGTTGTCCCGTCTCGCCGCGCTGGCTGATTGAGGACATAATCCGCACTGCGCCACGGCCATCGCTCAAATAGCTCGATGCCGCGCGATTCGCGCGCTCGATACGGGCCACACGGCCGGTGACGGCATTAACCCTGTCAACGCCCAAGCCCTCGTCCCGGCTGACCACACGCGTCCCGGCGGTGGTGGCCTGCTGGATATAGAGCCGGCTCATCAGCACCGATGCATCCCCGTCCGTCAGCCAGTCGATCACGGCGCCGTCGAACTGCCTCAGCGCGATATCTTCCATCGTTGAGCGCTGACCCAGCTCGCGCATGTTGCGGCCGTCCGTGTCGACCGAGAAAAGCCGCGAGAAGGGCGCGAGAATCCCGCCCACATTCATCATCGCCGATATCTGGCAAATCAAGCGCTCATTGGTGACGAAATTGCACCAGCGCAGCCTTTCCGGATTTCCCGCTGATCCCACGACCGATCGCGGTATCGCGTTCTCTTGCGCGAGATCAACGACATAAGCCGCCGAGGTGCGCCCGGGCCCCGGCGCAACAAAGGCGATTTTCATCCCGTCCGGGCTGATGTCGACATGCTCGACACTCTCCCGATTGCCGAAAAGGCTCGCCTGTTGCGCTGTTGGCTGTGCCAATAAAACTGCCGGCGCAGACAATATCGACAAGAACATTGTCAATCGTGCAAACATGTTTTCGCCCTCCGTTCTTTAAAACTATGCAGGGGCAAGCGCGCTTTTGCAAATGCCGGCGCATCGCATCCGCCTTGCCTAAGGAAATGGGCGCTGCCAAAATGCGCATCTGTCCCCGCCTCCCGACGATCCGGAGTTTCCCCGATGCGCCTCAAGACCCTGACGATCGCCTTCCTGCTGGTCCCTTTGATGGCCTGCACAACTCCGGCCGCCAATGATGCGCCCGAAATTTCGCAGGAAACGCTGCAGCGGCTGACCCAGCAACTCTCGTCGGACGAGTTCCAGGGCCGCGCGCCGGGCACCGAGGGCGAGACGCTGACCGTCGAGCTGCTTGCCCGCGAATTCGAACGCGCAGGGCTGCAACCGGGCAATAATGGGAGCTGGTTTCAGGACGTACCGCTGGTCGAGATCACGGCGCAGGGCAGCCCGCAATTGCGCATCGGCGGGGCGCAAAGCCTCACCTTCAACTATCGCACCGATTTCGTCGCCGGCTCCTATCGCGCCCAGCCGCGCGTGTCGTTCGACAATAGCGAGATCGTCTTCGTCGGTTACGGCATCAACGCGCCGGAGCGCGGCTGGAACGATTATGAGGGCCTCGACGTGCGCGGCAAGACCGTGGTCATCATGGTCAACGATCCGGACTGGAATGCCGAGGGGCTCGACGGTCCGTTCGGCGGCCGGGCGATGACCTATTACGGCCGCTGGACCTACAAATATGAGGAAGCCGCGCGGCAGGGCGCAGCGGCGGCCCTCATCATCCACGACACCGAACCAGCCGCTTATGGCTGGAACGTCGTGGAGAACAGCTGGACCGGGCCACAGCTCTATATGCAGACTCCGGACGGCGGCGCGAGCCAGACGGCGGCCAATGGCTGGCTCACCAACGACGCCGCCCGACGCCTATTCGCCGCCGCAGGGCAGGATTTCGACGCGCTGACCCGCGCCGCCGCGCAAAGCGGATTCCGCCCCGTGACGTTCAACCTCACTGCCTCGCTGACGCTTGACAATGCGATCCGCACCGCTGCCTCGCGCAATGTGATCGGCATCCTGCCCGGCACGACGCGGCCGGACGAATATGTCCTCTACACCGCGCACTGGGATCATCTCGGCATCTGCGCCGACACGGGCGAGGACCGGATCTGCAACGGCGCAACCGACAACGCCACCGGCACGGCGGCGCTCGTCGCGCTCGCGGAAGCCAATGTCCGCGCCGGCGCCACCGCGCGTAGTCAGGTCTATATCGCCGTCACGGCGGAGGAATCGGGTCTGCTCGGCTCGGCCTATTACGGCGCCAACCCGGTCTATCCGCTGGTCCAGACGGTGGGCGGCATCAATATCGACAGCCTCTCCATGACTGGTGACGCGCGCGACGCCTATGCGGTGGGCGCCGGCAAATCGGAACTCGATGCCTACCTACAGCGCGCCGCGGCGGCGGAGAGCCTGACGCTGACGCCGGAGCCCTCGCCTGAAGCGGGCTATTATTACCGCTCCGACCATTTCAGCCTCGCCAAATATGGCGTGCCGATGGTCTACGCGAAGCTTGGCCCCGATCTGGTTAATGGCGGCCGCGAGGCGGGTCTCGCCTGGCAGGAGGAATATCGCACGAACCGCTACCATGCGGTTGGCGACGAATATGATCCGAATTGGGATTGGGCGGGCGCGATGCGCGAGATGCGGCTCCTTTACCGTATCGGGCGCGAGCTCTCGGAAAGCGATGTCTGGCCGAACTGGAACGAGGGCGACGAATTCCGCGCCATCCGCGACCAGTCCCGCGCCGGTCGCTGATCCGTCCATGATCTGGCGTCAGTCCGCCGAATGGGCGCATCATGCGTGCGTCTGGATCGGCTTCCCCAGCCATGCCGAGCTGTGGGAGGATGATCTCGTGCCCGCGCAGGGCGAAGTCGCGGCCTTTGCGCGGATCGTCCATGCGGACGGCGCGGGCGAAGAGGTGCGGCTGGTAGCCGCCGATCCCGCCGCCGCCGAGGCCGCCCGCGCGCTGGCGCCCTTCGCGACCGTGCTGGTCGAGCCGTTCGGCGACATCTGGCTGCGCGACACCGGGCCGATTCTGTTGAAAGGGCCCACCGGGCCGCGCGCGGCCCGGTTCCTGTTCAATGGCTGGGGCGGCAAGTACGAGCTGGAGAACGACGACACGATCGGCCTCCGGCTCGCGGAAACGATCGGCCTGGAGACCGTGGCGCACGACTGGGTGCTGGAAGGCGGCGCGATCGACGTCGACGGCACGGGGCTTGCCGTCACCACCGAGCAATGCCTGCTCAATCCGAACCGCAATCCGGCGATGTCCCGCGAGGATATCGAAGCGCGGCTAAAGACCGATCTCGGCATTGACCGCCTGCTGTGGCTGGGCGACGGTCTCGCCAACGACCATACGGACGGGCATGTCGACAATCTCGCACGTTTCGTTGCGGAAGGGGTGCTCGCCATCCCGGTGGAAACCGAGAATGATCCTAACACAGCGGTCTATGCCGATGCGAAGGCCCGCGCCGAGGCTTTCGGTGTGAAGGTCGTCCCCCTCCCCTCGCCCGGCCTTGTGGAACGCGACGGCGAGATCATCCCGGCCTCCTACATGAACTTCTATATCGGCAATGCCGCGATCGCCGTGCCGCTTTATGGGGCGCCGAACGACGCGGCCGCCGTCGCCGCGATCGCCGCGCTTTTCCCAGGGCGCCGGGTGGAAGGCTATCGTGCCGACCATATATTGACAGGCGGGGGCAGCTTTCACTGCATCAGCCAGCAGGTGCCAGCATGACCAAGCTCACCGTCGCCGCGCTTCAGCTCGCGTTTGGCGACGATCTGAACGAGAATATCCGCAACGTCACCGAACTGGTGCGCGAAGCGGCCGCCAAGGGCGCGCAGGTCGTGCTGCCGCCGGAGCTGTTTGAAGGCCTCTATTTCTGCCGCAGCCAGGACGAGGCCCTGTTCGCCACCGCCCGGCCTGTGGGCACGCATCCGGCGGTGCTGGCGATGCGCAAGCTCGCGGCGGAACTGGGTGTCTTCATCCCGACCAGCTTCTTCGAAGCGGATGGTCCGCATCACTATAACAGCCTGGCGATGATCGACGACAAGGGCGCCGTCATGGGCGTCTATCGCAAGAGCCACATTCCGGACGGGCCGGGCTATCAGGAGAAATTCTATTTCCGCCCCGGCAATACCGGATTTCGCACCTGGCCGACGCCGGGCGGCACGCTGGGCGTCGGCATCTGCTGGGACCAATGGTATCCGGAAACGGCGCGCAGCCTGATGCTGCATGGCGCCGACATCCTCTTCTACCCCACCGCGATCGGAACCGAGCCGCACGATCCCGATCTCGACACCAGCCGGCTGTGGCGCCGGGCGATGATCGGCCATGCCGTATCGAATGTCGTGCCCGTGGTCGCCGCCAATAGGATCGGCAATGAAGGCGGCCAGATCTTCTACGGCCATAGCTTCATCTGCGACGAGCGCGGCGACATCCTCGCCGAATTCGGCGCGCAGGAGACGGGCGTCATCGTCGCCACACTCGACCTCGACGCCGCCAAGCGCCACCGCGCCGCCTTCGGCTTCTTCCGCGATCGGCGGCCCGACCTTTACGGCCGGATCGTCGAGGACATCTGAAGAAAGGAAATACTGTGACCGTGGCCCGCCATTATGTGATGCACGCCCGCGACGGCGAAAGCGCCGTGCTGGAAACCGCACTGCGCGATCTTGCCGACAAGGTAAGGCCGCTACCCGGCTGCGAAGGTGTCGAACTGCTGCGCGATCTCGGCAACGAGCATCGCTTCCTGTTCACCGAGAAATGGGAAACCGTGGATGCCCACAAGGCAGCGGGACAGAACCTGCCGAAAGACGTTTTCGCGCCCGTGATGGCGGCGCTCGATGGCCCGCCCGATGGCGGCTATTTCGATTGGCTCAAGACACTCTGATCGCCAGCGCCCGCGCGAACACGGCCTCGAACATGCCCGGCGTCAGCCGCCCGGTATTCTGGTTGTAGCGCGAACAATGATAGCTATCGATCAGCATCCGGCCATCCGGCAGCACATGCTCGGCCAGATGCGCGAAGCGAAAGCGCGCCGGAATGCCGCCCGCCGCGCGGACCGCCGCGTCATGCGCGACGCGGCCGAGCGCGACGATCACGCGGACATTCGGCAGATGCGCCAGCCCGGCCTCGTAATAGGGGCGGCAGGCGGCGGATTCGGCGGGCGTCGGCTTGTTTGCCGGCGGCAGGCATTTGACGGTGTTGAGGATGACGCAGCCCTTCATCCGCAGGCCGTCATCGGGGCGCGCGTCATAAGTCCCTTCGGCCAACCCTGCCTTCAGCAAGGTCTCGTAGAAAAGCGGCCCGGACTGATCGCCGGTAAAGGGCCGCCCGGTCCGGTTCGCGCCCCACATGCCCGGCGCAAGGCCGGCAATGGCAAGCCAGGCCCGCGGATCACCGAAGGCGGGCACCGGCGCATTCCACCAATCGGGATGCGCCACGCGCAAATCTTCGCGCAACGCGACCAGGCGTGGACATAGCGTGCAATCACGCGGTGCTTCGGCGTTGGGAACCGGGCTTTCGGGCAGCATCCGATCCGTCTAGGCGGAGGGCGATGACCGAAACAAGTTACGTGATCGCTCTGGGCTCGAACCGCCGTCATGTCCGTCATGGCGGACCAACAGGCGTGCTGCGCGCAGCCGTTGAGACGCTGACATCGCTGGGCGCCGTCGAAGCCGTCTCCACCATCCGGGCCACGCCGGCACTCGGCCCCGCTGGACGCGGCTTCGCCAACGCCGCTGCGATCCTGACGACAGGGCTTGATCCGGACGATCTGCTTGCCGCGCTCAAGACCATCGAACGCCAGTTCGGTCGACGCGGCGGGCGGCGCTGGGGGCCGCGCATCCTCGATCTCGACATCATCCTGTGGTCGGGCGGTATGTGGGCAGATGTCCCCGTTATCCCCCATCCCGAGTTCCGCAAACGAGCCTTCGTGCTCGATCCGCTGGCTGAAATCGCAGCGGACTGGCGCGATCCGGTCACCGGCCTCGCCATCCGCCATCTCCGCACCCGGTTGACCGCGCCCCGCCACGCGCATAGGTGACGTGTCCCTTGGTCAGGGCCCTTAGCTCAGTCGGTAGAGCAACTGACTTTTAATCAGTAGGTCGCTGGTTCGAACCCAGCAGGGCTCACCATCCTTCCGGCGCTTTTCGACTCAGCCGGTACATAGGGAATTCCCCGTAATTTTTGGCGAGCGCGATGCGGCCGACATAGCGGCAGGCGAAGCTCTCTGCCGCTTCCAGCGCGAGAATGGCGGCGAAGGGCTCGGTGACGAAGACGGCGCCGGGCGGTGTGACCGGCTCGATCCGTGCGGCCTTGGAAACCTCGGTGCCGTAGAAGGTGGGCCGCCCGGTGATAGGATCGCTGGTCCGCCAGGCCGAACCGTAGTGCGCGGCGACCCGCATGCCGCCGGTTTCGAGCCCGAGCGTCGTATAATCGAAATCGGCCAGCGCATCCTGCAATTCCAGCGCAACCCGCGCCGCGAGCGATGCACTCGACGCCACCGCATAGAGCGCGTCCCCCCAGGAATTACGACACGCAATGCCTTCGTCATGCCCGTCCAGTACATCGGCGATCCTGCGCATCACCCCGCCCCAGAATGCCGGCAAAGCCGTTTCTCGAAGCGTCGAGAAACCGGCGAAATCGGTGAACAGGATCGCCGCCAGCATCCGCTCATGTCCGCCGCTGCCAACCCGTGGCGCCGGCCTTGCCAGCCCCCGATCGATAGGGCCGGGATCGATCACCGCCACGCGCGCGCCGCTCCCCTCCCACGCGGCGACATCCGCGCCTGTTCCGGCAGGACCGTCTGCCGCGACGCCGTCCCAGATCGCGATCTGGATCGCTTCCGCGCCGAGATGCTGGGAGCGCAGCCGGGCGAGACCCATCGCCATCCGGCTACCATAGCCATATTGGGCGGGATCACCGAAAAATTCCATTTCGCTGGCGATGGTGATGCTCGCGGCTTGCGCGAGACAGGCGCGGTAACGCGCCTCCCAGCCCGCTCCGCCCGGCCGCACCGACTGGGCAAGGAAATCCTCCTCGACGAAGGGCAGGACGACATTGAGTTCGATACCGCGCGCCAGCGCCGCTTCGGCCACGAGCAGATCGCCTCCGCAGGCGAGCGCGCCATAGGCGAAGCCGACCCCCTCCCTGTCGAGCACCGCGCCGATCCGCTCCATCAGTTCGGCTTCGGCCAGCGCGTCGACGGCGAACATATGCCCACAGAAATGCCCGACTTTCGGCGGCGCCAGTGGCGCGAGCAATGCAGCGGCATCCGCGATGCCCAGATGCGCCGCGATCATACCGAGCTGGCGCGCCGTGCCGGAGCGGGCGCCATGATCGGTGGCGGCGCCGATCGCTTCCCCACGCAGCACGTCCGCGACCTCCTCGATGCGGCCCAGCAGCAGCAGCGCCTCGGCCCGTGTCGCGGCCTGATAATAATCGCCATCGGCCGTCACCGCAGGATCGGCGAGCAATGTCCCGGCCAGCGCCGCGGCATTGCTTTCGTCGCCGGCCAGCAGCGCCAGGGTCGCGGCATTGATGCCGGGAAAGGAATCGCCGCTGTCGGCATAAATGGCATGATAGGCGTCGAACGCCTCTTTGAGCGCCGCCGTCCGCGCCAACCCCGCCGGCAGTGCAAGTGCTCGATCCTTGTGCAGCCGTGCGCCGATTGCCCGATGGTGCGGATCGACCGAGCGATCGAGCCCGTAGGCGGCGAAGTGCGCCATCGCGCGGTCCGTGTCGCCCATCCGCGCCAGCGCCAGCACCTGGCGATGCCGGACATCGGCCGAGCCGTCGCCCGCCGCGATCGCCGAGACGGTGAGGTCATAGGCGCCGATCAGGTCGCCGCGCGACAAGGCGGACAAGGCGGGATCGGCGACGTTGCTCATCGCGGATCCTTATGAGACGGACAGACGCCCGAGACAATTGACGACAATTCGCGACATACTGAGGGTGGCGCTCTGCCTACACGAAACCGTAAAGGAGCGACATGGCCGACGAACCGCATATCCTGCTGGTCGACGACGAACGCGATATCCGCGATCCGCTCGCCGCCTATCTGTCGCGCAACGGGGTGCGCGTCACCAAGGCGGAGAATGCGTCGGTCGCGCGCCAGATGCTGTCGGCCTACGCGATCGATCTGGTGCTGCTGGATATCATGATGCCGGGCGAGGACGGATTGTCGCTCGCCAGCCATATCCGCGCCACCACCAAGCTGCCGATCATTCTGGTCACCGCGCGTACCGAGGAAACCGACCGGATCGTCGGACTGGAGCTCGGCGCGGACGATTATGTCAGCAAACCCTTCTCGCCGCGCGAATTGCTCGCCCGGATCAAGGCGGTGCTGCGTCGGGTCAACGAGAATGGCGGCGTCGTGCGCGCGCCCGACACCGATTCCTACGGCTTCGGTCCCTGGGTACTGAAATCGGGCGAGCGCGAACTGGTCGGCGCCGACGGCGTCGCAATTCCGCTGTCGACAGGCGAATATAATCTGCTTCACGCGCTCGTGACCCATCCGCGCCGGGTGCTGAGCCGTGAGCAATTGCTCGATCTCAGCCAGGGCCGCGAGCTTGCCGCGTTCGAACGCAGCATCGACAACCATATCAGTCGCCTGCGCAAGAAGATCGAGGAGAACCCTTCCGATCCCAAGCTCATCAAGACGGTGTGGGGCGGCGGCTACACATTGGCCACGGACGTCAGAAAATTGTGAGGCGCCTTCTGCCCAAAAGCCTGATCGGCCAGATCGCGCTGGTCATGGCGGCAGCCCTGCTCGTCGCGCAGGCGATCAATTTCAGCCTGATCTTCACCGAGCGCCAGCGGGTAAGCCGCGCGCAAATCGAAGGACCTGCGGCCAGCCGTTTCGTCATGACGGCACAGCGGCTTGCGGCCGATCCGGTGGAGGAAACCAAGGAATGGCATGAGCGGCGATCGCGTGGTCGGTTCGTCCTGACCGAAGAAAGCGTGATCCCGCCCGATGTCAGTGATCCGACGCTCGTCAACCGGCTGCGTGAAAGTGCGACCGCCGCCGGCTTCAGTCTGCGTGATGCACGAGCGATTGCGGGTGGCGCGGTCGATCCGCCGGAGCGCCTGCGCGAGCGGGCGCCATCGCCGCGGCGCGACCAGATGGAGCGCCGTTTCGAACGCCTGCAGACCCTGATCCTGTCGGTCCAGCTTGAGGACGGACGCTGGGTCAATGGCCGGGTGGTCACGAACCGACCCAATCCGTGGGTCATGCTCCGGCCCCTGGCCGCGACTCTGCTCACCTATCTGATCATCCTTGCGGCGATGCTGCTGATCGCGGCACGGATCGCGCGACCGTTGCGCGATCTCGCCGGCGCGGCCGAACGGTTTCGTGGCAATGGAGAGGCGCCGCAGGTCGAGCCGCGCGGGCCGGGGGACGTGCAGCGTGCTATCCTCGCCTTCAACGCGATGAGCGCGCGGGTCGGCGCGATGCTCGATGAGAAGGACCGCATGCTGGGCGCGATCGGCCACGATCTCAGGACGCCGCTCGCCTCGCTGCGCATCCGCGCCGAAAGCGTGGAGCCGGAAGAGGAAGGCCAGCGCATGGTGGCGACGATCGAGGAAATGACCTCGATGCTCGACGACACCCTAGCGCTCGCCCGGACAGGGCGCGGTGTCGAGCCGTTGCGCGCCGTCGACGTCAGCGCCCTGGTTGATGCGGTGGTCGAGGAATTCCACGCGTTAGGTCAGCCGGTCGAAATGGATGCGAGCGCGCGGGCGATCGCGCATATCCAGCCCAACCTGATCCGCCGCGCCGTGCGCAACCTGATCGAGAATGCGGTCAAATATGCCGGCAGCGCGCGGGTCGCCGTGCGCGAGGCGGGCGACCACGTCGCGATCGAAATTGACGATGATGGCCCTGGCATACCGGCCGCCGAACTCGCCAATGTGCAGGAAGCCTTCTACCGTATCGAGCCGTCGCGCAGCCGGGAAACCGGGGGATCAGGGCTGGGACTGACCCTCGCCCGTGCCGCGGCGCAGACGCATGGCGGCGAGCTGGAACTCGTCAATCGGCCGGAAGGCGGCCTGCGCGCCCGCATCCTGCTGCCGTCGGGCGCCGCCTAGAGTCGTTTTCAGCTTCGCCATACATACTTTAGTCAGCCTTCTGCTTGCGTCGCCGCGAAGAATTTCACCTTGCGTGCGCCGCACCACAGCTCAAGCGGCTTGGGCCCCAGATGGTCCTGCGCGCGCCGCACGGCTTCGACGTCGTCGGCCGCCTCGATCTCCTCGAAGGCGATGAAGCGGCCACCTGGACCGCTCAGCACATAGAGTCTGTAATACGCCACGACACATACCCCCCGGCGAGTATTCGGCTCTCCGATTCCTCACCCATGCCGCTTGTGCCATGAAGCCGGGCGACGAGGCTTGAGCGAAATCAATCTGCGCGCGCGGCATGAAAAAGGAGCCGGGGCATAACCCCGGCTCCCTATTTTCATTCGCTGGAGCTTACTGAGCCTGGCTGCGGCGCTGCTGCATCCGCTCGCGGAACTGCGTGCGCATCTGCTCACGCGCCTGCTGGCGCTCCGCTGCGGTCACGGTGCCGTCGCGATTGAGATCGAGCCGATCGAACCGGGCCAACGCCCGCTCGCGCATCTGCTCCTGGGTGATGTAGCCCTGCTCGCCGAACAGACGGGCGCCGCGATCGCCGCGCATGCCCGGGCCGCCACGCATCCGGTGACCGCCACGCATGCCCTGCGGCCGGCCGGCGCGTTCCCCTTGCCCGGCTTGGGCGCCGCGCTCGGCCATGCGCTCGCCGCGCTGGGTACGGGCCGCAGTCCATTCCTCGCGGCTGATGCTGCCGTCGCGATTGGCATCGAGACGATCGAACATCCGCTCGGAACGCTGGGCACGGCGCTGTTCGCCATGCTGGCGCATTTCCTCCGGCGTCACCCGGCCGTCGCGATTGGCGTCGAGCGCGGCAAAGCGCTGGTCGACGCGATCGATCACTTGCTGGCGGGTCGTGTCGGCATTGCGGTCGGGGCGCGGCCCGTCGCCGGGCTGGGCGATCGCCACGCCAGCGATGGCAAGCAGCGTGGCGCCGGCCGCGAGACTGATTTTCTTCATGAAACGTCCTTCCAAGAAACAGGGATGGTGTTCCCCTTATGGAAGGCGACTGTCCCGCAAGCTTGTCGGCGGGGCAGAAAATTGTCGCAGAATGTCCTCGCCCCGCGGCGCGATCAGAAGCTGATCCGCGCTGCAATCCGCAGATCCCGGCCCGCGAGCGGCACGAAGTCCTTGGTAAAGGACGCATGTCTGCGCGCCTCGACATCGAAGATGTTGTTGGCCGACAGGATCAGGCTGGTCGGATTGCTCTCTCCCCAAGGTCGCCAGGTCAGCGAGGCATTGACCAGGGTGAAGCCCTGGGTGGGATTCTCGAAATCGCTGACCCGGTTCTGCGCGAACGACCGTTCCACTTCGACACGGGCATCGAGTGATGCCGAACTGGCCTCCAGCCCGCCTTTCAGACGTAGCGGCGGGATGCGCGGCGCGGCCCCGCCGCCATCCGCGATGGTCGCGCGGACATAATCGGCAACGCCGTCGGCGACGACGCGCCAGCCGCCCATCCGGGCGACCACCGCCGACGCACCGACCTCGAAGCCCCAATAGGTGGCGTCGCGCTGCAGATACTGAAAGACCGGCAGTTCGTCCTCCTCCTCGCCGGTCGCAATCTGAAAGATGTAATTGTCGAACCGGCTGGCATAGGCCGTCGCCGTCAGCCGCAGGATGCCGGTCTGGGCGCGCAGGAACAACTCACCACCGAGGCTCCGCTCGGTCGAGAGGGTGGGATCGCCAATCTCGAACGCCTGCGTCGCGATATGGGGGCCGTCGGAAAACAACTCCTCCGCCGACGGCGCGCGCGCGGCGCGGGACACATTCGCGCCGAACCGGACATTGGGTGCGACCTCGTAGGAGGCGCCCGCCGCGAGCGAAAAGGCGTCGAAGTCGCGCTCGATACCCAAAGTCGACGAGCGCACCGATGTGCGGTCATAGCGCAGCGCGCCCTCGATCTCGAACGGCCCCATCTCCACTTCCTGCAGCGTGAACAGGCCGATCTGCCGCGTCGTGTTCGGCGGCACGAACGCCTCCGCGCCAATCGCATCGAAATCGCGCACGAAGAACTGCGCGCCGATCACGCCGCGCCAGCCGTTTCGCTCGCGCTGGACCGCCTCAAAGCGCCCCTCCATGCCCTGCGTGCGGAAGACAGTGCCGACCTCATCCCCCTCGAATTCGGTATGCTCGTAATCAGCCGCAGCGAGCCGGATCCGCAGTCGCTCCAGAAAGCCGTCGTCTATCAGCAACTCGCCACGCAGGTCCGCGCGATATTGCCGCATCTGGATCGTGACATCTTCCTCGCCATGCTCGTGATCATGATCGTCGTCGTCATCATGGTCGTCATCGCCATGCGCATGTTCCGCGCCGGGGCGCATAGGCACGCCGTAGCGGCTGTCGAAAACGCCGAAGGAGACACCAAGATTACCGCGCTCGCGGATCAGCGCAAGGCCCGCGCCCGCCGTCCAGGTTTCCGTGGCGCTATTGGGCAGACGGCCGCGCAATCCAGCCAGAGCGCGCGCCTCGGCCGCCTCCTCCGGATGGCCTTCCTCTTCCTCCTCCTCGGCGATCTCAAGCTGCTCGGCGCGCAATTCCGGCGACAGGACGAAACCGCCGACGCGCAGATCGTTGCTGCGGCGATAGCTGCCGTCGACATGCAGAACGACGCCGCCATTGCCGATCGGCAGATCGATCCCCGCGCCAATGCTGCGTTCGTCCGCAGCCGAACCGTAAGCGGCCACGCCGTCGATGTGGACGGGATCGTCCGGCACGCTGCGCGGGATGCGGCGGTCGAATACATTGACGGCGCCGCCGATCGCCTGGCCGCCGAACAGCAGCACGGCGGGGCCGTGCAGCACCTCGACGCGGTCGGCGGTGATCGGATCGATCGTCACCGCATGGTCCGCGGAGGTATTGGACACGTCGATCGAGCCGATGCCGTCCACCATCACCCGTACGCGCTCGCCCTGAAAACCGCGCAACACCGGGCGGGACGAGCCCGGCGAAAAGGAGGTCGCCGAAACGCCCGGCAGGCCGGAAAGCGTGTCGCCGAGCTGCGGCCGGATGTTGCGCACCAGATTGTCTCCCGACAGCGATACCGCGCCAGCCAAGAGGTCGAGATTGCGCACGAACGGCGCAGTGACGACGATTTCCCCGCCCTGGTCCTGATGGACATGATCGCCGGTGCGCGGCGCTCCAGGCTGAGCCTGATCCGCATCTTCGGCATGAGCGGGCAAGGCGATGAAGGTGGTGGAGGCAAGAAAGAAGGCGGCGCGGCGCATATCGTCTCCAGATATGGATTTCGGAAGTTCGACGCCGCTGCTATCCGATATGTTACACTGTATCAATACTGATATGATGATATATTGTTTTCCGTTCATCGCCCGCACGGAACGGCTTGTCGGACCGCCACGGATCGCGGCGATCACGCCGCCCGTCATCGCGCCAGAAATGCCACCGCGATGATTCGGCCTGCCGTGCACAGGCCACGGTTTGTCCCGATAAGTGAATGATTCATATGGTAGAAATACCTGATTCTGTAACAATATGAGGCCGGGCAGAAGACATCTGGAGTATAAGATGAGAAGCGGGGCACGTGCATGGTCGGGCAAGGCCCGGATGCTCTTGTTGAGCGGAGCGATTCTGGCCGGCGGCATTCCGCATGCCAATCTGGCCCAGAGTCAGGCCCGGATAAGCGCCCCGGCTGAGGCGCAGACACCGGCCCAGCGCGTGCTCGAGGCCCGCATCCGGGAATTGGGACGCAGCTTCAACGGTGCCGTCGGCATCGCCGTGCGCGAAGTCGACAGCGGCTGGACGACGAGCTGGCGCGGCGAGGACTATTTCCCGCAGCAGAGCGTCAGTAAATTCTGGGTGGCGCTGGCGGCGTTCACCGCGATCGACGCCGGCATGCTCTCGCCGGACGACCGGGTGACGATCCGCCGCGAAGACCTGACCCTGTTCCACCAGCCGGTCGCGGCCGAGGTCGGCGCCAACGGCTATACGACCAGCCTCGACAATCTGATCTTCCGCGCGATCACGCAGAGCGACAATACCTGCAACGACAGCGTACTGCGCACCGCCGGCGGCCCCGAAGCGGTCCGCGACATGCTTGCGCGCCACAATCTTCAGGGCATCCGTTTCGGCCCGGGCGAGCGGCTAATGCAGAGCCAGATCGCCGGCCTGCAATGGCAGCCGAGCTATTCGGTCGGCCGTGCCTTTTACACCGCGCGCAGTGCCGTTCCCGAGAACCGCCGCCGCGAGGCTTTCCAGGCCTATGTCGCCGATCCGATCGACGGCGCGACGCCGCATGCTCTGGTCGACGGCCTCGCCCGGCTGCAGCGCGGCGAACTGCTCTCCCCGCGCTCGACCACGCGGATGCTGTCGATCATGCAGCAGACCCGGACCGGCCGGCTGCGGCTGACGGGCGGCCTGACCACCGGCTGGCGGATCGGCCACAAGACCGGCACCGGCCAGGTGCTGGGCGACACCCAGGCGGGCTATAACGACATAGGCATCATCACCTCGCCCGACGGCCGCCATTATGCCGTGGCGGTGATGATCGGTCGCACTGCCGCTCCAGTTGGGCAGCGCATGACCCTGATGCAGAATGTAAGCCGCGCGGTGATCGCTTATCACGAAAGCAGCCGCGCGGGCGGCTGAGAGGCTGGCGGAGGGCCGGCGGGCGTCATATGGGGGACGGATGGCCCGTCCCCAGTCTCCCGATTACGACAAGCGCCGCGAGGCAATCCTCGAAGCGGCGGCGCACCTTTATGCGCGTCGCGGTTTTCAGGGTGCGTCCATCGCCGATCTCGCAAAAGCGGCCGGCACCTCAAAATCCCTGATCTATCACTATTTCCCGTCCAAGGACGACATCCTTCACGAAACGATGGCGTCCCATCTGGACGCGCTGGTCGCGGCGGCGGGCGAAGCGACTCAATCGGGCAGTGCCGAGGACAAATTGCGCGCCCTTACCCACGCTTTTATGCAGATCTATGTCGGTGCGGAAAACAGCCACAAGGTTCTGTTGAATGAACTGGACAACCTGCCGCCTGAGCGACGCGCCGAAGTGGTTGCCAAGCAAAGGCAGGTGATCAGTACGGTGGAGATACTGATCCGTGAACTGCGCGGTACGGGTCAGGATGCCCTGCCGATCACCATGCTCTTCTTCGGCATGATCAACTGGACCCACACCTGGTTCCGCCCGGCCGGAGCGGTTTCCGCCGATATGTTGGCGGATATGGCCGTCAATGTGGCGTTGAACGGCGTTCAGGCGTCGTAATCGAGCGTAACGCCGTCGCCTTTGGGCACGGACTGGCACGTCAGCACATAGCCGCCCGCGACCTCCTCATCGGTGAGGCCGTAACGCGCCGCCATCTCGACCTCGCCCGACACCACTTTCGCACGGCAGGTCGCGCAGACGCCCGCCTTGCAGGCGAAGGGTGCTGGCAGGCCAGCATTGCGGGCGGAATCGAGGATGTTGCCGGCCTTCGCGTCAAAGGCCACCCGGCGTTTGCGGCCATCCAGCGTGACCGTCATCGTCAGGCCCGCCGCATCCCGCGTCAGCGCCTCGATCTGCGCCGCCTGCGCCGCAGACGGCCGCCCGGCGGTGAACCGCTCAAGATGGATGCGCGCTTTGTCGACGCCCTTCGCCAGCAAGGCTTGTTCGGCGGCGTCCATCATCGGGCCGGGCCCGCAGATGAAGAAGGCGGCGACATCGGCCGGATCGACCAGCACGTCCAGTATCTCGTCGCATTTGACGCGGTCGAGCATGCCGTTGAACAGATCGATATCCTCGGCCTCTTCGGCAAGGAAATGATGAACTTGCAGCCGATCCATGAAACGGTTTTTAAGGGCGGCGAGCGCCTCCAGGAAGATGATCGAGCCGCTGTCGCGATTGCCGTAAAGGAGGGTGAAGCGGCTCCCCGGTTCGGTCAGCAGGGTGGTCTTGAGCAGCGACATGACCGGCGTGATGCCGGAGCCGCCCGCAAAGCCGACATAATGATTGGCCGCTTGCGGATCGAACGCCCAGGTGAAGCTGCCATGCGGCGGCATCACGTCCAGCCGGTCGCCGGGCTTCAGCGCGTCATGCGCCCAGTTGGAAAAAGCGCCGCCCGCTATGCGTTTCACTGTCACGGTCAGCGCCTCGTCCTGCGGCGCGACGCAGAGCGAATAATTGCGTCGCACTTCCTCGCCCGCAATCTCGGCCCTCAACGTCAGATGCTGGCCGGGCGTGAAGCGGAACGCCTCGCGCAGCGCGTCGGGAACGGCAAAGCGGATCGAGCGGGCGTCGGCCGTCTCGTCGATCACATCGGCGATGGTGAGGCTGTGGAATCCGGCGCTCATCTCAATGACACTTGAACAGATCGAAGGGCTCAAGGCAGTCGCGGCAGCGCCACAGGGCCTTGCAGGGGGTGGAGCCGAAGCGGCTGACCTCTTCGGTGTGGACGGAGCCGCATTGCGGGCATTCCACCACGCGGGTGCCGGCCGGAACCGGCGGCGCGATGCCATAGGCCTTGAGCTTCGCCCTGCCGCTTTCGCTGATCCAGTCTGTCGTCCAGGGCGGCGAGAGGGTGGTGGCAATCTCCACACCGGCAAATCCCGCCTCGTCAAGCGCGGCGCGCACCATCGCCTCGATGACCATCGTGGCCGGGCAACCGGTATAAGTGGGCGTCAGCACCACCCGCTCCGGCGAAACCTCGCGGACGATACCGAGATCGACGATCGAGACGGCCGGGATTTCGGGATCGGGGACGGCTTCGAGGACACGCCATATTTCGTCACCCCGGCGAAGGCCGGGGCCCAGCCCGACAGGCTCAAGGGAGTCTGGACCCCGGCCTTCGCCGGGGTGGCGGATTTGGGCTGCAACTACCATGTCGCGTCCGGATAGGTGCGCGGCAGATACTGCATGATCGCCAGCAGATGGCCGAGATGCTCGCCATGATGGCCGCGCCGGCCGCCCATGATCGGGCGCTGATCCTTCGGCGCCTCCAGCGTCGCCTCGGCCAGCACGGCGGCGATGCGCGCGTCATATTCGGCGCGAAAGGCGCCGACGTCCGCGCCGATGCCCCGTGCGGCGGCTTCGGTCGCGATCTCGTCCATCTCGAACAATTCGGGGACGAAGCGCCACATCCAGTCGAGCCCGTCCGCCATCCGCCGGTGGCTCTCCTCCGTGCCGTCGCCCAGCCGGATTACCCATTCGGACGCCAGCTCGGCATGATAGGTGACTTCCTTCACCGCCTTGGCGGCGATCGCGGCGATGGTCTCGTCGCTGGAGCCCGTCAGCCGCTCAAACTGCAATTGCTGCCAGGTCGAAAAGAGCAATTGCCGCGACATGGTCTGGGCGAAATCGCCGTTCGGCTGCTCGACCAGCCAGCAATTGCGGAAATCCAGCACGTCGCGGCGAAAGGCGAGCGCGTCGCCGTCACGGCCCCTGCCCTCGCATTCCCCGGCAGCTTTCAGGAAGTGCGTCGCCTGCCCGATCAGGTCGAGGCCCATATTGGCGAGGCTCAAATCGACCTCGACGCTGGGCGCATGGCCGCACCATTCGCCGAGCCGCTGGCCGAGGATCAGGCTGTCGTCGCCGAGGCGCAGGAGAGTGTCGAACCGGACTCCATTGTCGTCCATTGCCGGCGCGTCGAAGGCGCCGCCGGTCCCCGCCCGCTTCGCGCGCGCCTCGTCCTCCGGCTTGATGGTGGGCAGCGACGGCATCAGATGTGCGTGATGCCGTCGGGGATGTCGTAGAAGGTCGGGTG
Organism: uncultured Sphingosinicella sp.; assembly: GCA_964438875.1. Lineage (GTDB taxonomy): Bacteria > Pseudomonadota > Alphaproteobacteria > Sphingomonadales > Sphingomonadaceae > Allosphingosinicella. The sequence continues at coordinate 43,407 of CAYTMM010000016.1, forward strand.
GCGATAGACCTTATCGGCGGCGGGATCGAACATCGCGGCGTCGTCCGACGGATCGGAGGCGACGATCGCGGCCGAGGGGATGACCCAGAGGCTCACCCCTTCCTGACGCCGCGTATAGGTGTCGCGCGCATGGCGCAGCGCGATCTCCGGGTCCGGCGCATGGACGGAGCCGACATGCCGGTGCGACATGCCGCCCTTGGCCCGCACGAACACTTCCCAGAGCGGCCAATCCTTGCTCATGCCGCCTTCCTCGCCGCACGCTTCTCGGCATGGGCGACGGCGGCCTCGCGGACCCAGGCGCCCTCTTCCCAGGCTTCGCGGCGGGCCTTCATCCGCTCCTTGGCGACCGGGCCTTCGCCGCGCACGACCGCGTAGAATTCCTCCCAGTCCACCGCGCCGAAATCATAGCCGCCCTTGGCCTCGTTCCATTTGAGGTCGGGGTCCGGCACCGAAAGGCCGATCGCGTCGGCCTGCGGCTTGGTGATGTCGACGAACTTCTGTCTGAGTTCGTCATTGGTGTCGCGCTTGATGCGCCAGCGCATAGACTGGGCGGTGTTGGGCGAATTGTCGTCGGTCGGGCCGAACATCATCAGCGAGGGCCACCACCAGCGGTTCAGCGCATCCTGCGCCATCCGCTTCTGCGCATCCGTGCCGGCGGCGAGATGCATCATGATCTCATAGCCCTGGCGCTGGTGGAAGCTCTCCTCCTTGCACACGCGCACCATCGCGCGGGCATAGGGGCCGTAGGAGGTGCGCTGCAGCGGCACCTGATTCATGATCGCCGCGCCATCGACCAGCCAGCCGATCGCGCCGATGTCCGCCCAGGTGAGCGTCGGATAGTTGAAGATCGTGCTGTACTTGGCCTTGCCGCTATGCAGCGCCTCGATCATCTCCTCGCGGCTCGTGCCCAATGTCTCGGCGGCCGAATAGAGGTAGAGGCCGTGCCCCGCCTCGTCCTGCACCTTGGCGAGCAGGATGGCCTTGCGGCGCAGCGACGGCGCCCGCGTGATCCAGTTCCCCTCGGGCAGCATGCCGACGATCTCGCTATGCGCATGCTGGCTGATTTGCCGGGTCAGCGTGCGGCGATAGGCCTCCGGCATCCAGTCCTTCGGCTCGATAAACTCGTCCGCGGCCACCCGCGCCTCGAACGCCGCGAGCTTGTCCGGATCCTCGATCGCCTCGACGCGCTTCGTCTTGCTGAGCTCGGTGGTGTACATGCAGCCTCCTAGAGCTTGGCTTCTATCATTAATCGACCGATCGGTCAATGAATGCAGGTTGTCTCGGCTATCACCGAATAGCGCGGGCACATATCGGACGATAAAGTTCCGGCCCTTGATACCTGAGAAAGCTCTCAGGCTCTGCCGAACTTGGATCATTGAGATAGTCAGTGAGGCGCTGAACCATTTGCGGGTCGATGCCACTGCGCCAGAGTCCCAGCGTCACCGACGAGGCACATCGGCAGTATTCGCTATCCTGTGCATTCCCCTCATTGGTCCGCGCACATTCGCTCCGAAGCACTTGGACGACCGGCATAAGAGATGGAAATCGTTCTAAAAATCGCGATTCCTCATTTTGGAATTCAACAACTCGTCGGGATGCCTCCTGAGGCGAAATACGCTGCGCTGAGGCGAGGATTGGGCCGACCAAGGCTGCCGTCAGGCAAACGGAGACCAAGCATCTGATGGCTAACACATTCATGCTCAATTCCCCGCCAAAATGAGTGCTTTATACTCGCTCGATCACCAGCGCGATCCCCTGCCCTACGCCGATGCACATCGTACAGAGCGCATAGCGGCCGCCGGTGCGGTGCAATTCCTCGGTCGCGGTGAGGGCGAGGCGGGCGCCGGACATGCCGAGCGGGTGGCCGAGCGCGATGGCGCCGCCGTTCGGGTTCACATGGGGCGCGTCGTCGGCGAGGCCGAGGCGGCGCATCACGGCGAGGCCCTGGGCGGCGAAGGCTTCGTTCAGCTCGATCACGTCCATGTCGCCGATGCGAAGGCCCAGCCGGGCGAGCAGCTTCTCGCTGGCCGGGGCGGGGCCGATGCCCATGATGCGCGGCGGCACCCCGGCGACGGCCGCCCCGAGGATGCGGGCGTGGGGCGTCAGGCTGTTGGCCTTGGCGGCGTCCTCGCTGGCGATGAGGAGCGCGGCGGCGCCGTCATTGACGCCCGACGCATTGCCGGCAGTGATCGTGCCGCCGTCCTTCACGATCGGCTTCAGCTTGCCCAGCGCCTCGGCGCTGGTCTCGCGCGGATGCTCGTCGCGATCGACGATGACAGGATCGCCCTTGCGCTGCGGGATGGAGACCGGCGCGATCTCGGCGGCGAGCCGGCCATTGGCCTGCGCGGCGGCGGCGCGGCGCTGACTTTCCGCCGCGAAAGCATCCTGATCCTTGCGGCTTACACCGAACTCTTCGGCCACATTCTCCGCCGTCTCCGGCATCGAATCGACGCCGAACTGCGCCTTCATCAGCCAATTGACGAAGCGCCAGCCGATCGTGGTGTCGTACATCTCCGCCTTGCGGTCGAAGGCGCTGGTGGCCTTGGCGACGACGAAGGGCGCGCGGCTCATGCTCTCGACACCGCCGGCGATGAGGAGACCGCCCTCCCCGGCCC
>CAYTMM010000017.1:0-32344 GCA_964438875.1 uncultured Sphingosinicella sp.
TGCCGGGATTGACCGCATGGATGACGCGGTTGGGCACGGAAATCGGCGGCCAGCCCGCGTGCACGAAGCCCCTCGGTCAGCGCCAGGGTCGCGTACATCTTGCCGACCGAACAATCGGTGCCGACTGTGAGCAGCCGCCGGCCTGCGCGCGGCGTGCCCTTGCCGACTGTCAGGCCGGCAGGCGGATCGCGCACGTCGAACAGGCGCAGCCCGCGCTCCGCGGCCAATGCGGCGAGGCGCGGCTGGTCACGCAGCCGCTCATGCAGGCCCGAGGCGACATTCATGCCTGCCTCCAGCGCGGCGGCGGCGTCCTCGATCAGCTCGGCGCCCACATGCCCCCCCGCCCCGGCAACACCGAGGATGAGAGTGCGCACGCCAGCGGCGACCGCTTCGGCCATGCCGAGCCGGGGCAGGCCAAGCGTCAGCGGGCTGCCGTCATGCCGGAATTCGCCCAGACAATCCGCTCGCCGGAATTCGGCGACCCCGCGCGAGGTCTTGATACCGAGCAGATCGGTACTGTGGCCGATATAGAGGAGATAGGGTGTCGGGATCATCACCGGAAAGCCTAGCCCCGGCGCGACAGCGGCGCGCATAAAGAGAGCGCGGGCCGTCATAGCCCCGCGCTATGGAGCGTCGACGATCCGGCCCAGCGTCTTCAGGAAGTCGTTGGCGAGCGCGCCGGGCGGACGATTGATCAGGAACATGGCGTGGATGTCGAAGGTGATGCGCGGCCGCAAGGGGCGCATCGACAGGCCGGGCGCCAGATAGGCCTGGGCGGTAAAGCTGTCGACGACCGTCATGCCCACGCCCTGACGCACCAGCGCGCCCGCCATGTAGAAGGTGCGCGCCGAGACGGCCTCGTCCAGTTCGATGCCGAGCCTGTCCAGCTCCTCCGTGAAGAGCTGGCCGATCGGTCCGCTCGCGGCGAGGCTGATGAAGGGCCGGCCGGCGAGGCGGCTCAGCTCGACGCTTGGCGGTGCGTCCGGCATGTCCTGCTCGCGATAGAGGACAACCAGCTCGCCCTCGCCGAGCCATTGCTGGGCGATCGGGGCGGCCGGCGGCACCTGATAGGCGACGGCGATATCCGTCTCGCGCTCATAGAGCCGGCGCAGCAATTCGTCATGATGCGCAGTCTGCAGATCGAACTTCACGTCGTGATGGGCCTGCAGGAATTGCGAGACGGCGGTGGGGATCGCCTCGAGCGCGAGCGAGGGCAAGGCGAGGATACGCAGCGTCCCACGCGTGCCGCGCCGCAAATTGCGGCTCGCCTCGCGCAGCGCGTGGACGCGATCCTGAATCTCGCGCACGTCGGCGAACAAGGCGTGCGCATCCTCCGTTGGCACCAGCCCGCCATTGGTGCGCTGAAAAAGCGGGAAGCCGAGCAGGCTTTCGGCGTGGCGCAGCATCTTCGAGACGGAGGGCTGCGACACGTTGAGAGCGCGCGCGGCGGCGCTCACCGAGCCGTTCACATAGACGGCGTGGAATATCTCGATATGGCGAAGGTTCATGCGCCCCTGATCCGGTTGAGGGCAGGTTACACGGCCCCTCGCAGCGGGCAAGCACTGTTCGATAATTCACAAACCCAAGCCCGTCACGGCCTTGATCCTCCCGTCGGCCCGGCTAAGCCTACCGATGGACAAGGGGATTTCGTGACCGCTTTTCTGTCGACGCTGCGTAGCTTTCGTTCACCCTGGCTGGACCTGCGCTTCCGCCCCGGCGGGCGATTCCGGGTCGAGGTTGCGGAGCGGCCCGGCGTCTGGATGGCGGAGGCGGAGCTGGCGCCGCTCGTCGCGGGATGCCGCGCGGTGGTGGCGAGTTGCCTCGATGGACGGCAACTGGATTACGGCCTGTTCGATCCCGACGGCGCGGCATGGCGGAGCAGCGTTATTACATTGGTCCGGGATGCGACGACGGGCGAGGCCATCGCTTTCAACGCCATGCCGCTCCTGCCCGTGCGGCAGGGGGCCGAAGAGATGGAGGTGCTCCATCTCGGGCTGGTGATGGTGAACCCGAACGTGCGCGGCGAGGGGCTGTCCTGGATCCTCTACGGGCTGACCTGCTTTCTGCTTTTCGCGCGCCGCCAGCTTCGGCCCCTCTGGATCAGCAGCGTCACGCAGGTGCCAGCCGTCGTTGGCATGGTCGCCGAGACATTCGACCAGGTCTGGCCCGCGCAGACCGGGACCGAGGCGACCTTCGCGCACCGGCTGATCGCACGGCAGATCATGGCGGAGCATCGCCACGCCTTCGGCGTCGGCCCGGAAGCCGGTTATGACGAAACGCGGGGTGTGATCACCGACGCCTATACCGGCGGTTCGGACAATCTGAAGAAAAGCTTCGACATGGCTGCCAGACACCGCGACGATCGTTACAACGACTTCTGCCGCGAGGCGCTGGATTACGAACGGGGAGACGATGTGTTGCAGATCGGCCAGATCAATCTCGCCACGGCGCGGCGTTTCCTGAACGAGAGCGTGCCACGACAGGCCTGGGCGCGGCTGGCCGTGCAAATGCTTGTTCTCGGCGTGCAGGCGGTGGTGGCGCCGACCCTGCAATGGCTCGCCGCCGATCGCAGTCTGGGCCGGCTCAGGCCGGCGCGATGAGCGACTTCAGCTATGAAGAGATGACGACGCGCAATCGCGGCTTCGTCTCCGCCGAGGAACAGGCGCGGCTGCGCGCGGCGTGCGTCTTCATCCCCGGCACCGGCGGCATGGGCGGCGCGGCCTTCATGGCGCTGCTGCGCGCCGGGGTGGGGCGGTTCGTGCTCGCCGATATCGATGTGTTCGAAGTCTCCAATCTCAATCGCCAGCTTTTCGCTACGCTGGACACGGTCGACCGGCTCAAGGCCGAGGCCGCGCGCGATGCGGCGCTGCGGATCAATCCGGAGGTCGAGATCGAGCTGCTCGGCGCGGAATGGACGGAGGAGCTGGACCGGATCGCGACGGCGGCGGACGTGATCGTCAACGGCATGGACGATGCCGCGGCCGGCGCGCATCTTTATCGCCGCGCGCGGGCGCATGGGAAAACGGTGATCGACGCCTATGCCTCGCCGCTCCCGTCGGTAACGGTGGTGCGGCCGAGCGATCCCCGGCCTGAGGAACGGCTGGGCTATCCCACGCGCGGCGTGGACTGGCGACAGATCGACGAAGCGATGCGCGCCGAATGCCTGGTGCGCGAGATCGAATATGTACTGACCCACTCCTCGTCCCACGCGCATGTCGATCTGGAGGTCGCGGCGGAGGTGGCGGCGGGCAAACGCTCCCGCTTTTCCTTCTCCACGATGGTGACGATGGCGGGGATGCTGATGGCGGAGGAAGCGATCCGGATGCTGCTCGGCCGGCCGGCCGGCCGGAACCGATTGCCGGGGCTATTTCTTCAATCCACATAAGGCGCGGGTGGAGCGGCCACGCAGCGCGCCGGTGGCGGCGGTGCGCGGCCTGCTGGTGCGCCGCTTCATGCAGCGGATGATGCGATCGGCATGAACAGCGCGGCGATCGACTTGCTGATCACCGCGACGGCGCTCGCCGCGACCCTGATCGCGATCCTGTCGGTCTGGCCCGCGCGGCGCAGCAGTCCAGTGGCGGCGCGGCTGATCGCGCTATACCTGGGCCTTGCCTTGCTCCTTGCCGCCCGTCTCGCGGCCTGGAGCGGGGGTGAGGCGGCGGGGTTTGCCGCCATTCCCCTGATGCTTGTCGCAAGCTGGCTGCCATTGCTCGCGCTGCGTCTCGCGGAACAGGTGGTCAGGCGCCATGCACCGGCCTGGATCAAATGGCTGGCGCTGGCGGGTGCAGCCGGGTTCAGCCTTACCGCCCTGATTGCGGGCACCTTCTGGGGCTTGGCTGTCATGGCGGCGCTGGCCTTGTTCCAGGCGCTGATGGTGCTGCTGATCGTCCATTTGCTGTGGCGCGGGCAGGCGGGCGATCTCGCACCGGCGGAAGGCCGGGCGGCGGGCATCCTGGCTGTCGCGCTGCTCCTGTCCATCCCGCTTTTCGTCACCGATTTTCATATTTTGGCCGACGTTCCGGTGCGGGGCGGCGCCTTCGCGATTCTGCTTCTCGTGCTGGCGACGTCGCGGCTGGCCGGCGGAACAGCGTCCGTCGCCCTGTTGCTGCTCGATGCGCTGGCCGTGCTTGCGGTCGGGATGCTCGTCGGCGCGGCGGTATGGCTGATCTGGTCGGGCGCGTCGTGGCCGGCGATCGTCCAGGCCGGCGCCGCAGGCGCGGCGGCTGGCGCGTTCGCGCTAATCCTGCAGCGGCGTTCGGAGGCACGCCTGCTTGCCCGCGCCCAGCCCTCGCTCATCGCCGCGCTGGCGGACCTGCCGGACGATGTGACGGGTGAAGCCCTGCTCGCCGCCCACCCGCTGCTCGCATCCGGACGGATATTGGAGGGCGGGACGCTGGCGTCATATCCTGAGCCATTGATCGCCGCACTCGCCGGGAATCGCGTCATCACCGGTGCGCAGGCGGGGGAACCGGGCGCAGCCGCACGCGATCTGCTCGATGCCCATGCCGCAACCCATCTGGTGCGCCTCTCCGCCCGGCCACCCCGTTTCCTCGCGGTCTCGGCCGGAGCGCTGGGCGCGGACACGCTGACGGCAGAGCTGGACGTGCTGGCGCGGCTGCTGGACGGAGGACGGCCATGATCGCGCTTCGGTCGGGCGATGCCGACGCCTTTTTCGATGTGCCGTTCAACGTCTATGACGCGCAGGTCGGCTATGTATCGCCGTTGCGCGGCGATGTGCGGCGAATGCTCGACGCAAAGCGCAATCCGCTGCTGTCCTGCGGCAATCCCCACCGCTTTTGGACCGCCCATCGCGACGGGCGGGCGATCGGCCGGATCGTCGCGGTGCGGCATGGCCAGTCCAACGACCGGCATGGCTGGCGCCGCATGCAATTCGGCTTCTTCGATTGCGCCGATGATGCGGAGGCGGCGCGCGGCCTGCTCGGCGCGGCGGAGGCCTTTGCCCGCGAACAGGATTGCGACGAGATCGTGGGCAATTTCAATCTGACCGCGATGCAGCAGGCCGGCGTGATGACGGACGGCTTCGGCCGGCGCGCCTATACCGACATGGTCGTTAATCCGCCGCATATTCCGCGCCTGCTGGAGGCGGCGGGCTATGAACGTGTTTTCCCGATGACGACGTTCGAACTGGAGCTGGCCGAGGCGCGGATCGAGGGATTGCCGGAACTGGCCGGGGACGAAGGCTATGGCTTCGCGCCGATCACCAAGGCCAGTTTCGCCGCGCGGATGGAGGAGGCGCGCGCCGTCCTCAACGACGGTTTCGCCGACAATCCGATGTTCGTGCCGCTGACGGCCGAGGAGTTCCGTTTTCAGGCGGGCGAGATGATGTCGATCCTCGATCCCCGCCTGTCGAGCGTGCTGACGAAGGACGGACGTCCCGTCGGCGTGATCGTGTGCATTCCCGACCTCAACGGCTTCCTCGCCGCAACGCGCTCGCGCATCGGTTTGATGACGCCGTTCCATTTCCTGCGCTATCGGCTGAACCGTCGCCGCGCGGTGATCATCTTCTATTCGGTGGTGCAGGACCAGCATGGCCGGGGGCTGATGGGCGCGATGCTGCGGCGCCAGATCGGCGTGATGCGCGCGGCCGGATACCGCGCGCTCGGCCTGACCTGGATCGCCGACGAAAATCCGGCGAGCCTGCGCCAGGTGGAGAAGCTCGGCGCGCGGCCGCTGCACAAGCTGCATTTGTTCAGGAAGGCGCTGGCGGCATGACTCCGGAGCAGCAGCTTGGGCTGGTCGCGGAGGCCGCGCTTGCCCCCAGCACCCATAATGTCCAGCCGGCGCGCTGGCGTTTCGAGGGCGACGGCACCCTGCTGCTGATCGAGGACCGTACGCGCAGCCTGCCCGCCGGCGATCCCACGGAGCGGGATGCGGCGCTCAGCCTCGGCGCGGCGGCGGAGGGGATGGCGATCGCGCTGTCCGGCATGGGGCAAAAACTGGTCGATCTGGGCGCGACCGACCTTCCCGCCTCGCAAGGCGATCTAAGGCCCGTCCGTCGGTTCGCGATCGAAGCGGGCGGCGCGGCGGATCCGCTACGTTCCTTCGTGGCGCGCCGCCGCTCCCATCGCAGCCCTTTCGCTGCCGTGTCCGATGCGGATCGGGCGGCGCTGGCCGACCTCGCCGGCGACGATGTCGCGGTGCTCGGCGATCCGGACAGGATCGCGGTCATCGCCGCGCTGGCCGATCGGGCCGGCCACGGCTTCTTCCGCGACCACGCCTTCCGCCGCGAGTTGCTGAGCTGGATGCGCCTTCGCCGGAGCGATCCGCTCTGGCCGGTCGACGGCCTCAATGCCGAGGCGATGGCGATGTCGCCCATCGAGGCATGGGGCGCGGGGCTGGTGCTCGGCCCACTGTTCCGGCCGCTCGACCGGATCGGGCTGGCGGCGAAGCTGTCGGCGGAAGCCGCCACGGTGCGCAGCGCTGCCGGCCTCCTCCTTATCCACCGCCCCGAAGCCGAGACACCGTTCGACAGCGGCCGCGCTTTCTATCGCGCCTGGCTGCGTATCGCCGAAGCGGGATTGCATGGGGCGGTGATGGCCGTACTCAACGACGATCCCGCCACACGGCGCGAGGTGCTGGGCATGGTGCCCCTGCCCCCCGGCCGTGCGCTGATCAACGTGCTGCGTGTCGGCCGCGCGTCGGCGGGCAGCGATTATCCTCGCGCCCGGATCGCCGCCGCCGACCTGCTGGCCTGACTAAAGCAGCTTCAGATATTCGATGAGCTGGCGGCGCTCCGCCGCGCTCAGACCCGAACCAAAATCATGGCCGCCGTTGGACAGCCCCGCCCGGCGCGTGTCGATCCAGACCGGGCGCGAGAAAGGCCGATAGCCGGCAGGATAACCGCCATCCGCGCCGAGCCGCAGCCCCAACCGATCGAAGTCCAGCGCATGCCCCCCGACCCGGAAGCGTTGCGGCCGGGACGCGGGATCGAGCAGGGCGGCGATGGTCGGCACAGATCCATTGTGCAGATAGGGCGCGCTGGCCCAGATGCCGGTGAGCGGAGGCGCCGCATATAAACCGGTGGGCCGGGCGGCGATGCGCTCCTGATAAAGCGTGGCATTGACGGCTTCGGCGAGCCGCGCATCGAACGCAGCCGCCCGCGCGCCGTCCGTGCCGACATCGCCCAGCCAGTTGGGGAAGCTCACCAGCCGGGGGCGGTCCCCGCTGTCGTCATAGCGACCGTGGCAGGAGGCGCAGTCGCGCGCATAGAGCGCCGCTCCGGCCCGTGCCGCCGAGCGATCGATCGGACCGGGAAAAAGCTGGGGCCGATAGGTGTCGAGGAACCCGAGCACGGCTGTCGCGTCATCGAGACTACGAACCGCGCGATCGGGATGAACGCCCATGCTCGGCACGGTGAAAAAGGTCGTAATCGCGGCCAGCGCCTCAAGCCGCGCAGGCGTCACGTCGCCGGCGGTCGTCTCGCGCTGACGCGTCTCCCCTGGCACCGCATAGGCGCCGTCGGCGAGCAGACTGGTGCGCCATGTGCGATAGCCGAGATCAGGGATGGAGACCGTTCCAGTCTCCCCCGCCCCGCCGCCGGCCATCGGTACGCCGAGCGCCAGCTTCAGCGCGGCGACCCCGTTGGTGTTGCCGGGATGACCGTTGGGAAAGGGCAAAGGACGATCGGCCCCGGCGAGCGCCTCCAGCCGGGCGCGCACGCGCGGCAAAACCAGCCAGCGCAACGCCATCCGCTCGCGCCAGCTTATTTCGGGGAAGAGGCGCTGCGTTTCGGCCAGCCACCGCTCCGGATCGGCGCTCTGCCGGCGCAGCGCACGGAAGACGGCAAGCGTATAGGCCTCCAGATCGAGCGAGGTATTGGGCATGCCGAGCCAGGCGCGCTCCGGTGTCGGCATGCCGTCGGGCGCGTAGGTGGTGCCGGCATGGCAGGACGCGCAGCCGAGATTGGCGACCCGAACCGGCAGGCCGCGTACCGGGGAGAGATCGCCATAGACCATGCCCAGCGGCACGGCCGGGTCGCGACGCGCGGGCAATTGCGCATTGCCGAGGGTCTCTGGAAACAGGAACCCGAAGCTCCGGAACGCCGCGCGAATGTCCGTCGCGTCGGCCTGCCGCGCCTCTCCCGCCTGCTCCAGCGCCAGTGCGGCCGCGACAAGCCGCCAGGGGACGGCATGTGTTTCCAGCGCGGACAGGCTGAGCCCGCCGAAATCGCCGCCGTGGAACAGCCTGTCCCCGCGCCCCGCAGCCCGGTCATCGGCCGAGATCAGAGCGGACGGCACTTCCCGGGGCGCGGTCGCCAAAATCGCGGCCAGCAGCAGCAGAGCGCCGATCAGCAAACCGATTTTGCCAGTACGCGACATCGCAACTCCGCAGTCAGGAGCACGATGATAGCCAATGCGCGCACAAGTCTCCAATGCCGCCGTATGAAGGAAATCTGTACGGTACGAAGATCAGTGCCGAAAAAGAACCCGGCCCCTCGCAAGCGAAAGGCCGGGCCGGGAGAAGACAGGATCAGAAACGGAAGGAGATCTCGCCGCCGAACATGCGCGGACGGCCGGGAATGGCGGTGTTGAGTCCAAGCACCGATCCCAAGGCGAGGCCACCAGTATAATAGGTCTCGTCGAACAGATTGGTGACGAACAAGGCCGCGCCGAAGCCGGAGCCGGCGATGTTGTTCCATTCCGTCCGGAGATTGACCAGCGTGTATCCGGGCAGCACAGTCCCCGGTGTCAGGGTGTTCGTGACGCTCGAATAATAGAATTTCGACTGCGCATAGACGTCGGCGCGGATGGTGTAGCGGCCGAGATTGTCCGGCAGCCGGCCGGCCGCCTGGACGAATGCGGACCCCGCCCATTCCGGCGTGTCGGGATAGGGGCCGAAAGCATAGGGGACGCCGAAGATGGTGACGGCGTTCCGGTTGAACCGCGCGTCGAGATAGGAGAGCGTCCCGCCGATCGTCAGCCAGTCCACGGGCCGGATCTCGGCCTCCAGCTCGACGCCGGTGATCGTCGCCTGCGGGACGTTGGCGGTAAGCGCGGTCGGGCCGAGCGGAATCGGGGTCAGGATGTTGACGTAGATCGCGCGCTGGATGTCGTCGACCCACTGATTGAACAGGGCGACGTTGAAGCGGGCCGGCATCGTGCCGAGAAAGCCGTTGAATTTCAGGCCTGCCTCGATATCGCGCGTGGTTTCCGGTACGAATTCGGAGCCGCCGACCGCGATCGTGCCCTCGGCGAGTTGCGAGCCAGTGTTGAAGCCGCCCGAGCGCCAGCTCCCGCGATGCGTCGCATAGACCAGCAAGTTCGGCGTCGCCTGATATTCGATACCGATATTCCAGCTCGGCTTGTTGAACGATGTCCTCACACCGTTGGGCGCGAAGCCCAGCGCCGCGTAGATGCTGCGCGACAGATGCCCCGCCCGCACCTGCTCCCAGGTGTAGCGGAAGCCGGCGGTCAGCTTGAGGCCGTCGGCGCCCAGGCCACTCAGATCGTAGCTGCCGTGGACGAAGAGTCCCTGGTTGCGGCTGACCTGCACCGTTTCCTTGTCGGCGAAGTTGCCGGGGCCGATCGGCACGACCGGCCGCAGATCGAAGAAGGCCGTCGGGATGTAGGAATAGCGTCGCTCGTAGCCGAGATAGCCGCCGACAATATATTCGAGCGCGCCTGTATTGCCCTGCAGCTGGAGTTCCTCCGACCATTGGCGCGACGCGAACACCTGCTCCTCGTCGATCTCCAGTAGGTTGTAGGTGTAGATGGTGTAGGGAGAACCATCGACATCCGTCGTGTCGGAGCTGCGCCCGTTGCTGTAGCCAGCGACATTCTTGAGCGTGAGACTGTCCGATAGCTCCCAGGTGATCACATTGGTGAGAATGGTCGACCGGGCGCGGTGAGACTGGTCACCGTTGAGGCTGACGCGATAGGGGCCCCGCGCCGCCTGGATCGCCGCGAAATCCAGCAGACCGCCGGGATAGGCGGAGAGGCCCCGCGCCTGGACATAGGCAGCCCACCCGGCCGGCGTCAGCGGCCCGTTGGGATCGTACAGGCCGGCGGCGAAAGTCGGCGTGTCGGGCGTCGCCGGATAGGCGTTGTAGATCAGACTGCCGGTATTGGTGCCGTTATTGGCGGCATGCTGGAACATCGTGCTGATGCTGATGCCGGCGGCGGGCCGCAGCAGCAGCGTGGCACGCGCGGTCTGCGAGGATTCGCGGCCAAGATCGTCGCCGGTGATGTCGTTGAACTGATAGCCGTCGCGACGCACGATGTTGCCGGCGAAGCGCAGCAGGACGACATCGTCCACGATCGGCAGATTCAGCATGCCTTCGACCGCGCGCAGATCATAATTGCCCAGTCGCCCGGCGATCCGGCCAGACAGCTCGTTGATCGGCTGCGCCGTGGTGTAGAGCACCGCGCCGCCTGTCGTGTTGCGCCCGAACAACGTGCCTTGCGGCCCCTTCACGACCTGCACCGAATCCAGGTCGATGAACGAGGTCGCGCTGGTCGTGGAGACCTGGAACTCATTGATATAGGGAAGCACGCCGGGGCTCGAACTCGTATAGGCGTCGACGCTCTGCCCGCGCAGCGAGTAGTTCAGCTGATTGGACGACAGGCTCTCTCGGATCGTGAGGCCGGCCACGGAGCGTTGCAGATCCGCTTCGGTGAGGATCGAGCGGGCGGCGAGCTGATCGGCGCCGAAGGCTGTGACCGAAGCCGGGACGCGATCCAGATTTTCGCCGCGGCGGCGGGCGGTAACGACGATGGTATCGAGGCCCCCGTCATCGCCGGCCGCGACCGGATTGGCCGCACTGTCCTGCGCCTGCACCGGCGACGCGAACAATGCCGCAGCCGGGAGCGAAGCGAGCAGAAAGCGCGTCGCGGCGCGCCGGCAAACGGACAGTGAAGTGGAATTGCTGTGCATCTGTAAACCTCCCCGGCACGACCTTCTGATCGGGTCGCAGATCGCGATGCCGATTTTACCGCGCGGCATACATATCTTACGGCGCTATCCGGCTTGTCCCGACATGAGCTTTCGGTAACTATCTGAAATTAAATTGTTTCCAGATCGACTTCGATCCTGTTCGGGCCATAAACGATGAAATTCGTCAGCCATGAGACGCCCTCTTCGCCGCCGCGCAGGGTCAAGTTCGCGGTGCGGGCGAGCAGCTTCTGGACGACGATCCGCATTTCGGCGCGGGCGAGCAGGTTTCCGATGCACACATGCGGGCCGTGACCGAAGGCCAGATGGCGGGCGGCATTGGCCCGGTTCGCGTCGAAATGATCGGGATCGGGAAACAGCTTCGGATCGCGGTTCGCGGCGCCATAGCGGATCATGAGCAGCGCGCCCTCGGGAATTTCGGTGCCACCGACAACGGCCGGACGCGTCGCGCGGCGGAACAGGCCGGCCACCGGCGAATCGTAGCGCAGCACCTCTTCGACGAAGCGCGGGACGAGCGCCGGGTCGGCCCTCAGCCGCGCCTGCAATTCGGGATCGCAAGCCAACCGGTAAACGGCGGCGCACAAAGCGCTCGTTGTCGTGTCGTGCGAACCCGCGATCAGGATCACGAATATCGAAATGAGCTCGTGCCGGCTCAGCTTCTGCCCATCCACGTCGGCATGAACGATGTCGCTGAGCAGGCAGGGCGCGGGCGCTTCCAGATATTCGTCGGCCTTGCGCGCGATATATTGCTGGAGGTCGCAGATGGTGCGGGTGATGGCGAGCTGCTCGTGCAGTGTGTTGTCCGGATTGGCCTCGGCGACGACAGCGTCGGTCCAGGTCCGGAACTTCTCGAAATCGCTGGACGGCAGGCCGAGCTGGTCGGCGACGACGAACGAGGGAAGCGGCGCCGCGACATCCGTGTAGAAATCGCCGCCGCCCTTGGCCACGAAAGCGTCGACGATCCGCTCGACCGTCCGGTCGACGAAATCCTCCATGCGCTTCAGCGCGACCGCGTTGAATGCCTTGCCGACCAGCGACCGATGAAACGTATGAATTGGCGCATCGACCACCACCAAAGTGTTCACCGGCCGATAGCCATGTTCGTCGAACACGGCATCGATCTTGTCCTGCGCCTCCGATTCCTTGACGAGCAGCAGGCCAGTAACGCTGGAGAAGGTCTCGGGATCGCCGAGCACCTCGCGCGCCTCTTCATAGCCCAGCACCATATAGAAGCCGCAGGAGGCATCGAAATAGACAGGCCCCCGCTCGCGCAGAATCCGGTGCGCCTCGTGCGGGCATCTGCGGATTTCCAAGTCGAGGAAGCTGATCGCGTCGGCCGTCACGTGAGAGTCCTCTCGCCTGTCTTATCTGTCGCACGTGACGCTAAGCGGAAAAGGCCGGCCCGGAAATGGCGCAGCCTTGCCTGTGGTTGCACATCATGCCCGCACGGCTCGGCTGACGCGCGGAGGCAATGCGGGGGTCAGCTCGGGGCATGTCCCCCCCTTCGTGCCTTTGCTAGACGAAGAGACCAGAAGATGAGCGAGGGAGGACGTCAGATGGGGCGCATGTCCGGCAAGGTGGCGTTAATTACGGGCGGGGCTTCGGGCCTCGGCGCGGCGGGTGCGGAAACTTTGGCGCGCGAAGGCGCGACGGTGGTAATCACCGACATCGATGCGGTGCTAGGCCGCGAGGTCGCGGAGCGGCTGCCCAACACCGATTTTGTCGAGCATGACGTGCGCAGCGAAGAGGGATGGCGCGCCGTCGTCGCGGGAATCGAGCGCGATCATGGACGGCTCGACATCCTATTCAACAATGCCGGGGTGGTGAAGTTCGGATCGATCGAGGACAGTTCGCTGGAGGAGTTCCGCTTCGTCAATCAGGTGATGGTCGAAGGCACCTTCCTGGGCTGCAAGACCGCGATCCCCCTGATGGCCCGGTCGGGCGGCGGATCGATCATCAACATGGGCTCGATCGCCGGGGTCAAGGGAATCAGCGCGATCCCCGGCTACAGCGCCGCCAAGGGAGCGATCCAGGCGCTGACCCGCAGCGTCGCCGCGCATTGCCGCGAAACCGGCAACGGCATCCGCTGCAACACGATCGTCGCCGGCTCGATCCGCACGCCGATGACGATCCGCGCGCTCCAGGAGATGTCACCGGACAGCGGCAGCTTCGAGGAGTTGGAAGGGCATGGCCAGGGCCGGCCCGAGGACGTCGCCAACCTGCTCCTCTATCTCGCATCCGACGAAGCCAGGCACATGACTGGCGCCTCGCTCACCATCGACAATGGCGAGACCGCCTGAGCCGAAACGCGATCAGACATATTTGCGATATTCGAGACGGGCGATGGTGCGGTTGTGCACCTCGTCCGGTCCGTCCGCGATCCTGAGGCCACGGGCGCGGGCGAACATCCGGGCAAGCCCGGCATCGACGGACAGGCCAGCCGCGCCATGAGCCTGGATGGCGTCGTCGATGACCTTCAGCGCCACGCGCGGCCCCGCCACCTTGATCATCGCGATCTCGCCGCGCGCCGCCTTGTTGCCGGCCTTGTCCATCATGTCGGCGGCCTTCAGACAGAGCAGGCGCGTCATCTCAATATCGGTGCGCGCCTCAGCAACGCGCTGCTCCCAGAGCGACTGATCGGCGAGACGCATGCCGAACGTCTCGCGCGACAGCAGGCGACGGGTCATCCGCTCCAGCGCCTCCTCGGCAAGCCCGACAGCACGCATGCAATGGTGTATGCGCCCGGGGCCGAGCCGTCCCTGCGCGATTTCGAAGCCGCGTCCTTCGCCCAGGATAACGTTCTCGACCGGAACGCGCACGTCGGTGAGCCGGATCTCGGCATGGCCGTGCGGTGCGTCGTCATAGCCGAAGACCGGCAGCATCCGGACGATCTCCAGCCCG
The DNA here is from genome assembly GCA_964438875.1 of uncultured Sphingosinicella sp. GTDB lineage: Bacteria > Pseudomonadota > Alphaproteobacteria > Sphingomonadales > Sphingomonadaceae > Allosphingosinicella. Next base: position 13,813 of record CAYTMM010000017.1, read on the forward strand.
GGGGTATCGACGGGAACGAGGATCTGCGTTTGCTGCAGATGGCGCGGCGCACCGGAATCGGTCTTGCCGAGCAGGATGAGGATGCGGCAGCGCGGATCACCCAGGCCTGACGTCCACCATTTGCGGCCGTTGATGACATAGTGATCGCCATCGCGGACGATCTCGGTGCGGATATTGGTCGCATCGGACGAGGCCCTGTCCGGTTCGGTCATCGCGAAGGCGGAGCGGATTTCGCCGTGCATCAGCGGCCGCAGCCAGCGCGCCTTCTGCGCCTCGGTGCCGTAGCGCAGCAACACCTCCATATTACCAGTATCGGGCGCGGAACAGTTGAACACTTCCGATGCCCAGATCACCCGTCCCATCTCCTCGGCAAGCGGGGCATATTCGAGATTGGTGAGTTCCGGCCCGGCATAGTCCCCCTCGCCATGACCGACGGGCCAGAACAGGTTCCAAAGGTCGGCGGCGCGGGCGCGCGCCTTGAGCTCATCCATAACCGGCGGATGATGCCAGCGCCCGCCGGCCTCCAGCTCCGCCTCGTGGCGCGGAATGGCGGGCACGACATGATCGCGCATGAAGGCACGCACCTGGGCGAGCAAATCCGCCTGCCGGGGGCTCAGGTCGAAATCCATGATCGTCTCCTTATCCGCGTGCCGCGAGCGCCACTTCGGCGCGCGCCAGCAAGGCGATGGCGGATTCGTGCAGGCGCCTGCCCACCGCCGGATCGGCGAGGCCGGCATGCGCACGGGCATGCGTGCCTTCGAGGATGATGGCGAGCTTGTAGGCGGCGAGCACTTCGTACCAGAGCAACGACGTGAGAGGTCGGCCGGAGCCTTCGGCGTAGCGGGCGATCAGCTCGTCGCGGTCCGGAAAACCGTGCCAGGGTTCCACCCTGAGGCTGAGCGGCCCGTCGCCCGAGGAATCCGGCCAGGCGGCCAGCAGGCGGCCGAGATCGAGCAGCGGATCGCCGATCGTCGCCAGCTCCCAGTCCAGGATCGCGGCGAGCTCTCCATCATGAGCGAACAGCACATTGGCGATATGATAGTCGCCATGCATGATCCCGATGCGCGCGTCGGCGGGCAGATGCGCGTCCAGCCAGGCGCCGATCGCCGCGATCCCGCCCAGCGCGGCGGGGCCGGGCCAGCCGGCATAGGCCCCATAACCGGCCAGTTGCGCGGCCCAGCGCGCGGCCTGACGCGCCACGAACCCGTCCGGTTTGCCGAAACCCGCAAGGCCAGCCTGGAGCGGGTCGATCCGGGCGAGGCGCACGAGGCCGTCCACGAGCGCCCGCCCCATCCTGCGGCGGACGGCAGGATCGCAGCGCGCCGGGGCCGACATCGCGACGGCAGCATTGAAGCCCTCCACCGCATCGGTGACGAGAAAGGTCGCGCCCAGCACGGCGGAATCGTCGCACAGGCCGTGGAGCCGGGGATGGGGCACATCGGTTCCGGCCAGCACGGCGAGCAGGCGGGCTTCGCGCCGGATCGCCTCGTCCGCGCCGGGGCGTGGCGTCGGCGAGGGACGGCGCAGGACAAGCGCCTTCCCGCCGGCGCGAAAGCGATAGAGCAGATGCTGCGTGCCGCCCGCCAGCGGTCGCAGGTCCGCGATGGGGCCGTCCGCGATGCCTTGCGCGGCAAGCCATGTCTGAAGTCGGGCGATATGTGCGCTGTCCACACCCGAGCATTTCTGCGCTGTCCTTGCCGGGCAATCGCCGATGCTTGTCTGTGGGCGTCATCCTTCGCGGATGACGCTGCCCGCACAGGGTCTTGATCACCGCGGGCGCCACCTTGCAGGCGCGCATCGCGGCGGGCATTTTCGCAGCCAGCGAAGGAGGATGTCGGAATGGGCGACGAAGGGTTGGCGGCGCGGATCGAGCGGCTGGAGGCGATCGAGACGATTCGCCAGAAACTCCATCTCTATTGCCGCGGCATCGATCGGCGGGACACGGCATTGCTGCGCACCATCTTCTGGCCGGGATCACGCACCGAATATGGCGTCTTCGCCGGCGACGGCCATGAATTCGCCGGCGAAATCGCAGGGTGGATGGACGCCGGCGGGTTCGTGCGGACCCAGCACATGCTCGGCAATGTTGCGATCACGATCGACGGCGATGCGGCCCACAGCGAGGCCTATCTCCAGGCCTTCCATCACCTTCGCCGCGAGGACGGCACGATCTACGACTGGCTGGTGGGCGGGCGCTATCAGGACCGGTTCGAGCGGCGCGACGGGGAATGGCGGATCGCCTATCGCCGGCTGATCTACGAATGGTATCGCGAATGGGACGATACGCGGGACTGGGCCAGCGGCCTGATGGGAATCACGCCGGACACCGCGGTGATCGGAGAGCGAGCGCCCGACATCTGGCTGCTTCCCGAGACCGTGACCGCCGGCCTATAATTCCATTCCGCCGGAAACGAACAGCGTCGTGCCGGTGATATAGGCGGCGCGCGCCGAGCTCAGATATTCGACCGCATCGGCCACTTCCTGCGGCGTCCCCATCCGGCGCAGCGGGACGTCGCCGACGAGCCTGCCAGCGACGTCCTCACCTACCTTGTCCATGATCTCCTGCCCAATGCCGCCGGCGATATAGCCTGGCGCCACGCAATTGGCGCGCACACCGGCCTTGCCCTCCTCCAGCGCGACTGTACGGACCAACGCGGTGATCGCCGCCTTGGGCGCGAGCGACAGGACGTCGCGGGCGATGGCGCGTTCGATACCGGCGGCCGTGATCGCCACAAACGATCCACGCGCGACGCGCAGGTACGGCAATGCCGCAGCCAGCGCATTGAAGCACCCCCCGACATCCGCCTCCATCACCCGCCGCCAGTCCGCGGGCGCGATGCGCCCCGCGAAATCGAGCGGGAAGGACGGGCCGGCGGCATAGACCAGCGTGTCGAGCCGCCCGAACCGGGCCGCAGCCTCATCCACGAACGCGCCGAGCGCGACGCTGTCCTCAATCGCCGGTGTGCCGGCGATCGCCCGTCGTCCATTCGACTCGATCCGGGCGGCGAGCGTGGCGGCGGCATCGGCATTGCTCCGGTAGGTGAAAGCGATGTCCATGCCCTCGGCGGCGAGCCGTTTCGCGACCGCCGCGCCGAGCGCGCCGGTGCCGCCGATGATCAATGCCGCCTGCCCCTCGCGTCCACTGGTCATGTCCCTGGCTCCCTTGCCGCCTGTCTGATCGGGATGGCGCGCCCAGACCGGCTTGGCCAAGGCCGAACGACGCAGATGCAGGCGAGGGCAAGGCGCCATGCCGGACACGGCTATCCCGGCCCCCTTTCGTCGGCCGATCGCCCTTTCGCCGGCCGCGGAACCGGCCGGGCCGGCGCCAGTGTCCGGCATGCGCGACTCGCGTACGGAGCGGCACGATTGCCATGCGCCTAGGATCATCAGATGGATCGCTGCTGTCCGACCCTCGCCGACGCCCCTCCCCACCCGCCAGATCATTCACACTGATGAATGATCGTTTCCAATATTCATCCGTCAGCGCATCGTTGATTACTTGCGATGCAAACGGCGTTGTTGAGAAATAGTCTTCGATAATTTCTTAAAATTAGCCGATATTACAAACATAATTCTGATGAATATATCGACATAAGATAGTGTAATTCAAAATATATTTAATATCTATCGTCACAGATTTGATTTTCAGAATGGTATTTCCCTGACATTTTGTAATGAATTGTGTTTCTTATTCATTAGCAATGTCATTTATGATGCGTTGATTTCTCAGATTGACTTTCGCGTGTGCCGAAAGCACTATTCCGAACATGGATAGCGCCCGATAGAGCGGCCCAGCCGCCAGGGGGCTCATGGAGGGAGAGCCATGCACACAATCTATTCCTATACCGGCCGCCCCACCGAGGAGCTGAACCGCACATATGGGGAGGTCGTGCGCCAGGAATTCTATGACGGCGATCTGACGACCGAGGCCAGGGACGATATCTCGATCAGCGTCCAGAAGGCGCTGGCTTATCCGATGTCGCTGGTGCGGGTGATCTCCAACGCCGGCATTTCCTACCGCCGGTCCTGGCACCATATTCGCGCCAACAAGGTCGGGGTCCGGGTCATCTGGTTCGTTCGGCGCGGCTCGCTGCAACTCGTCCGATCGGTCGGCACCTGCACGGTCGAGGCCGGCGAATGCGCGATCCTCGATTCCTGTTCGCCCTTCTTCGCCTCTGCCGCCACGGACGGCGAGCAGTTCGATGCGGTACAGGCTGTGGTTCCGGCGCATCTCTTCCTGTCTCACCTGTCGACCGCGTCCAGCTTCGATGCATCTTTCCCGCTCAACTTCGAGGATCGTGACGTCATCGTGAAGCTGCTGGACCTCCTGTTCGGCGATGGCGAGGACCTCAGCCCCAATGCGGCCGAGCCGCTGGTCGCGGCCTTTCTGGAGGCGATCGCCGACAAGGTCGGCAACCTGACCGGCGCGCCGATCCGGCGGCAGCGGATCATCGACATGCGCCTGTCGGACATCAAGACCTACATCCTGAAGAATCTGACCGATCCGGACCTCAGCTACGATCAGGTCGCGGAGAAATGCGGCATTTCTCCGCGCTATCTCTGTTATCTGCTGAAGGCGGACAACACCTCTTTCTCCAAACTGCTGTGGAGCCAGCGTCTCCCCAAGGCCCGCGATTGGCTGGTCGCGCCGGAATGGCGCGAATATCCGATCCAGGAGATCGCGTTCATGGCTGGCTTCAAAAGCGCGGCCCATTTCAGTCGGATGTTCAAGGCCGCCTATGGCTGCTCGCCCAAAGAATATCGGATGCAGCGTCTGGGCGGAGCCAACGATATCGATCATGCCCCGTCCGAAATGGTGGACGAACTGCTATTCGAAGCGGCCTAGCGGGTTTCAGCTTGCGCTGATCAGCATCGGTCCTGCTTCAGCAAAGCTGAAACAGGATTTTAGGATCCGAAATCCGGCGCACGCTGCTCCAGAAAGGCGCGTACCCCCTCGGCGAAGTCGGGATGGGCGACCGCCTCGCCGACCGCGCAGGCCTCCCGCGCAATCTGCACCGCAAGGTCGCCGCCCTCGCTCGCCTCCAGAAGTCCGCGGCTGAGCCGGAAGGCTTCGCGCGGCCCCTTGGCGATGGCGGCGAGCGTTGCCTCGACTTCGTCCTCCAGCGCGGCGGGCGGCACGACCTTGCTTGCCAGCCCCAATACAAGCGCGCGCGCCGCGTCGATCCGGGCGGAGGACAGGGTCAGCATCCGTGCCTGCCGCCGCCCGACGATACGGGGCAGATAGTAGCTGGTGCCCATGTCGAGCGGCAGGCCGAGCCGGGCATGGGCGAAGACGAAGAAAACATCTTCGGCCGCGATGCAGATGTCGGCGGCAAGGGTGAATACCAGCCCCGCCCCCGCCACCGCGCCGCGCACCGCCGCGACGACCGGCACGTCGAGCGTAGCGAGCGTCAAAACCGGCGCGGAACTGGCCAGCACCCGCGCCTCGAATGCGCGTTGCCGATCCTCGGGCGCCTGCGCCAGCGTCTCGGCGAAACTGGCGACATCGCCGCCCGCGGCGAAATGATCACCGGCGCCCCGGAAGAGGACATAGCGCACGCCCGGATCGCCACGGATCGAGACCAGGAAATCGTCAAGCGCCGCCAGCATGTCACGGGTGATGGCGTTGCGCACCGCCGGCCGGTTGAAGGTCACATGGGCGCCAGCGCCTCTCCGTTCGAGAAGGATGTCGGCGCTCATCCGCCCACCTCCGGCACGGCGAGAGACGGCCAGAACGGCGCAGGATGAGCGGCCATGCGCGTCAGATGATGATGCTCGCCGCCGAACAGGCCGGCGATGACGAACAGACGCCGGTAATAATGGCCGATCGGATGCTCCTCGGTCATGCCGATCGCACCATGAAGCTGTACGGCGTTGCGGCCGACGAACATGGCCGCGGCGCTGACCACTGCCTTCATCGCGGAGATGGCGCGTGCGCGGTCAGAGGCGGCGAGCGCCGCCATGCCCTGGAACAGGATCGAGCGGGACATCTCCAGCTCGACGAGCATGTCCGCCATCCGGTGCTGCAAGGACTGGAAGGCGGCAAGCGGCTGGCCGAACTGGGTGCGGGTCTTGAGATAGTCGCAGGTAAGGAAAATCGCCTGCTCCATCGCGCCCACCGCTTCCGCGCAAAGCGCGACGAGCACGTGATCATGGCCGTGCCGGATCGCGTCCGCCGCGATGCCGGCCGGCGCGAGCAGCGCCGCCGCCACGTCTTCCAGCACGAGATCGGCGACGCGGACATTGTCGAGTGTGCGATAGAGTGCGGCCGACAGGCCGGCCGCATCGGGCGCGACGAGGAACAGGGCGACGCCGTCCTCGTTGCGCGCCGATACCAGCAGCCGGTCAGCCGAAGGCGCGCCGAGGACGAGGCATTTCGAACCGGTGAGTCGCCAGCCGCCGTCCCGGACCTCCGCCTGCGTTTCGATCGCCTCGACATCGTCGCGCAAACCGGCCTCGCCATGCGCCAGCGCGACCAGCGCATCGCCGCCGACGATACCGGCGATCAGTTCGTCCCGCGTCGCGCCCGCCGGCAAGGCGGCGAGCGTTTGCAGCGAGAGCATGGCGGTGGACAGGAACGGCTCGACCACCAGCGCGCGCCCGAAGGCTTCCATGACGATCATCGTCTCCACCGGCCCGCCGCCGAAGCCGCCGTCGGCCTCCGCAAGCCCCGCGCCGATCAGGCCGAGCTCGGCGAAACCACGCCAGACGTCCCGGCCGAAGCCGTCCGGCCCGGCAATGAGCGCGGCGCGACGCTCGAAGCCATATTCGCGCTCCAGATAGCGCGCAACGCTGTCGGCCAGGGCCTGCTGCTCCGGGGTGAGGCGAAAATCCATGTCTTCAGAGCCCCAGATTGGCCTTGGCGATAATGCCGCGCTGAATCTCGCTGGCGCCCCCATAGATGGTGGTCGCGCGCCGAAACATCGCCTTGGCGGCGACTCCGATCGCCTCGTCATCGACAAGCGGGGGCGCCATCGGGTCAGCGTGGAGCCGGTGCGGATTTTCCGGGTCCGGACAGGCGGCGAGGCCATGCGCGCCCAGCGCCTCTGCGGCGAGCAAGGCCGCGCGCTCGCTGAGCTCCGATCCGCGCAGCTTCAGCATCGACGCGACCGCTTCGGCCCGCACGTCCGTCCCGTCGGTGTGCAGCACGCGCATCACCGACCAGTCGAGTGCGATCACGTCTGCTTCCAGCCGGGCCAGACGGGCGGCAAAGCCCGGATCGTCGATCAGCCGGCCATTGCCGTCACGGGCAGATCCGGCGAGATGGCGGACCTGCTCTACGTCGCGCTTGGTGTGGGAGACGACCGCCGATGTCGTGCGCTCATGCCCGAGCAGGAACTTGGCGTAGCTCCAGCCCTTGCCCGGCTCCCCGACCAGATTTTCCGCCGGCACGCGGACATCATCGAAAAAGATTTCGTTGAGCGTATGCCCTTCGTCAATCGACCAGATCGGCCGACGGATGATACCCGGCGTATTGATGTCGATCAGCAGGAACGAGATGCCCGCCTGCGGTCTGGCGTCCGGATCGGTGCGGACCAGTGCGAAGATCCAGTCGGCGAAATGCGCTTCGGTCGTCCAGGTCTTCTGCCCGTTCACGACATAATGATCGCCGTCGCGAATCGCGCAAGTGCGCAGCGAGGCGAGATCGGAACCGGCATTTGGCTCCGAAAAGCCCTGCGCCCACCAAACATCGCCGGTCAGGATCGGGGGCAGGAAGCGCGCATGCTGTTCGGACGAACCGAAGGCGCAGAGCACCGGCCCGAGCAGATCGAGCGCGCAGCGGTCGAGCACCGGCGCGCGGGCGCGGCGCAATTCATCCTGGAAAATATATTTGCGCAGCGGGCTCCAGTCGGTGCCGCCGAGATGGGCGGGCCAGTGCGGCGCGCTCCAGCCCTTGCGGGCGAGGCATTTCATCCAGCGCCGAACATCGTCGCGCGCACTGTGATAATCATGGCGGCCGCGCCGGGCGATGTCCGCGGGCAATTCGGCCGCGATGAAGGCCCGAACCTCGGCGCGGAACGCCACATCCTCTGCGCTGATCGTGAAGTCCATGTCTCTCCCTAGCGTGCCGTCCGGCGATGGCGAGGACCGCGAGGCCCCGCTGCCGCGACAGGCAATGCGCGGTTCGGAGCCGGACAAATGCGGCCCGGCGAAGCCTGATAGCGTCGCCGCCGAAAGGACCCGCCATGAACGACGCTTACTGGATGTGGGGCAAGGACGCCGATCGCCCGCGCATCCTCCATTCGATGATCCGCGTGGCCGATCTCGACAGGTCGCTCCATTTCTATTGTGATGTGCTGGGGATGAAGCAGCTCAGCCGGGTGGATGTCGAGGCGGGACGCTTCACCATCGTCTTCGTGAACTTCAGCGAGGATTATGAGAGCGGCGCGATCGAGCTCACGCACAATTGGGACCGCGAGGAAAGCTATACGCACGGCACCGGCTACGGCCATGTCGCGATCGGCGTGCCGGACATTCACGGCGCCTGCGACCGGCTACGCGCGGCTGGGGTGGAGATCACGGTCGAGCCCAAGGTGATGCTGCCCGGCGCCCCCGCCCTCGCCTTCGCCAAGGACCCCGACGGCTATGCGATCGAGCTGATCCAGACGGCCCGCGATCCGGCCTGACGGTGGATCGACCGGTCGCGCGGGTGTTGCCGCGCGCGACCATTCAGTCGGATCATTCGCCGCGCCAGACTGGCGCGCGCTTCTCGGCGAAGGCGACAGCGCCTTCCTTCGCGTCGGCGGAAGCGAAGACCGGAGCGGTGATCTCGATCTGCCGGTCGAACCGCTCCGCCGCGGGCCAGTCGCCGCAATCGCGCAGGATCCGCTTGCTGGCGCTCACCGCCAGCGGCCCGTTCACGGCGATCCGCGCGGCCAGCGCGCGGGCGGCGGCGAGCGCCTGTCCGGCCGGGACGAGATCGTTGACGAAGCCGTGCCTTGCCAGCATGGCGATCGGCACGGTGTCGCCGGTCAGCGCCAGTTCGGCGGCGAGCCGTGTCGGCAGCTGGCGCGGCAGGCGTAGCAGCCCACCCGCCCGCGCCACCAGCCCGCGCTTCACTTCGGGCAAGCCGACCTTCGCATCCTCTGCCGCGACGATCAGGTCGCACCACAAAGCCAGCTCAAACCCGCCGGCCAGGGCATGACCTTCAATCGCGGCGATCCAGGGCTTGTCGGAGACGGCCTGGGTGACGCCGGCGAGGCCGCGATCGCCGATGCGCATATTCTCGCCGCGCAGGAACGCCTTCAGGTCCATGCCCGCACAAAAGGTGTCGCCCGCGCCGGTGAGGATCGCAACGGCGATGTCGCGCCGCGCCTCCACCTCGTCGAGCGCGGCGGCGACGCCTTCGGCCACCGCCTGGTTGATCGCATTACGCGCTTCCGGCCGGTTGATCGCGACGGTCGCGACGCCGTCCTCGACCGAGAAATCGACGACCGCGCTCATCGCGGCGCCATCCTGAGCGCGCCGTCGATCCGGATCGTCTCGCCGTTCAGCACAGGATTTTCGACGATCTGGAGTGCCAGCATGGCGAATTCCTCGGGCCGGCCGAGCCGGGCGGGATGCGGGATGGAGCGGCCGAGCGAGGCACGTACCTCTTCCGACACGCGCGCCAGCAGTGGCGTGTCGAAGGTGCCGGGCGCAATCGTGCAGACCCGGATTGCCTTGGAGGAGAGATCGCGCGCCGCGACGATGGTCATGCCGACGACACCGGCCTTGGACGAGGCGTAGGGAATCTGGCCGACCTGGCCTTCAAAGGCGGCAACGGAGGCGGTCAGCACGATCGCGCCGCGATCGCCGTCGCGCGGCTCGTTTCGCGCCATCGCGGCGGCGGCGAGGCGCAGCACGTTGAAGCTGCCGATCAGGTTGGTCTCGATCACCCCCTTATAGGCGTCGAGCGAACCCGGATTGCCCTCCCGATCGAGGATGCGCATCGTGTGGCCGCGAGCGGCACAGTGGATACAGGCATAGAGGGGCGCAAAGGCGGCGGCCTTGTCCACCGCTGCGCCCATTTCCGCCTCGCTGGTGACGTCCGCAGCGACGAACTGCGCGTTCGCCCCCATCGCCGCCGCAACGGCGGCGCCGTCCGATGTCGGCAGATCGACGATCGTGACCTTCGCGCCCATTTCCAGCAGCCGCTGGGCAGTCGCCCGACCAAGCCCGGAGGCGCCCCCGGTGACCAGCGCACCGATACCTTCGATCTTCATTCTTCTCCGTCTCCGCTTGTTACAGGCGTTCGATGATCGTGGCGTTGGCCATGCCGCCGCCCTCGCACATGGTCTGGAGGCCCAGCTTGCCGCCGGTCTGCTCCAACGCGTTCAGCATGGTCGCCATCAGCCGCGCGCCGGACGCGCCGAGTGGATGGCCGAGCGCGATGGCGCCGCCACGCGGGTTGAGCCGCGCCGGATCGACCGGAAATTCGCGCGACCAGGCGAGCGGCACGCTGGCAAAAGCCTCGTTGACTTCGAAATGGTCGATCGCGCCCGCCTCCAGCCCCGCCTTGGCGAGCACGCGACGTGTCGCGGGGATCGGCGCGGTCAGCATCATCAGCGGATCGTCCCCCACCACGTCAAAGGCGACGAAGCGGGCGCGCGGCGTGAGGCCCAGCTTCGCCGCCATGCTTTCACTGGCAAGCAGAATCGCCGCCGCGCCGTCGGTGAGCTGGGAGGAATTGCCCGGTGTGACGCCCCAGCCGATCTCGGGATATCGCCGGGACAATTCCTCGTCGGCGAAGGACGGCTTGAGCGTGGACAGGCTTTCGGCGGTGGTGCCGGCGCGGATCGTCTCGTCGGTGTCGAACGGCCGGCCGTCGACATCCACCGGCACGATTTCGGCAGCGAAAGCGCCTGACGCCCGGGCCGCGTCCGCGCGGGCGTGCGAACGGGCGGCATAGTCGTCCATCTCTTCACGCGAGATGTTCCAGCGCGCCGCGATCAGCTCGGCCGAGACGCCTTGCGAAACGAACCCCGGGGCATAAGCGGCATTGAGCGTCGGCCCATATATGTCCTGGCCCATGCGCGCGCTGCCGAGCGGCAGGCGGCTCATCGATTCGATGCCGCAGGCGATGACCAGATCATAGGCGCCAGCCGTGATCCCCTGCGCGGCGAAATGGACGGCCTGCTGGCTCGATCCGCATTTGCGCTCGATCGTCGTTGCCGGGACATGGACGGGAAAGCCCGCCGCGAGCAGCCCCATGCGGCCGACATTGTTGTACTGCTCGCCCGCCTGGGTGACACAGCCCGTGAGCACATCGTCGATCAAACCAGGATCGACGCCGTTGCGTTCGACGAGCGCCTTCAGCGTGCCCGCCAGTAACTCGACCGGATGAACCCCTGAAAGGGCGCCGCCAGTCTTGCCGCGCGCCATCGGCGTGCGGACCGCATCGATGATGAAAGGTGTACCCAAAGTCCGTGTCTCCCGTCAGAGCGAGCGTGCGATCAGCAGCTTCATGATTTCGGTGGCGCCGCCGTAGATGCGGTAGCCGCGCGCATCCCGGTACATGTGGGAGATCGGATATTCGTCCATATAGCCGTAGCCGCCATGCAGCTGCAGGCACTGATCGACGATCCGCGCCTGCGCCTCGGTCACCCAATATTTCGCCATCGAGGCGGTGGCGGCATCGAGCGTGCCGGCGAGCAACCGCTCCGTGCAATGGTAGAGGAAAACCTTGGCGATCGTCGCTTCGGTCTTCATTTCCGCGAGCTTGAACTGGCTGTTCTGAAAGTCGATTAGACCCCGCCCGAACAACCGGCGATCGCGGGCATAGTCGAGCGTTGCCTCCAGCGCCGCCTCGATCATCGCCATCGCCTGCCAGGCGATCACCAGCCGTTCGCGCGGCAAGCTTTCCATCAGCATGGCGAAACCGCCGCCCTCGGCACCCAGCAAAGCATTGGCGGGGACGCGCATATCCTCGAAGAACAGCTCGATCGTATCGCGCGCCTCCTGCCCCAGCTTGTGGAGCAACCGGCCGCGCTGGAAGCCGGGTGTCGCGGCATCGACGATGAACAGGGAAATGCCCTTCGCGCCGGCCGCCGGATCGGTGCGCGCGGCGACGATCACCGTTGTGGCGTTGAGACCGTTCGAGATGAACGTCTTCTGTCCGTTCAGCACATAATCACCACCGTCGCGCCGGGCGGTGGTCTTCATGCCCTGAAGGTCGGAGCCGGCGCCGGGCTCCGACATGGCGATGGCGAGAACGCCCTCGCCACTGACGGCTGGCGGCAGATGACGGCGCTTCTGCGCCTCGGTGCCGTAATGGAGGATATAGGGGGCGATCACTGCGCTGTGCAGCGGAATGGTGAAGTTGAGCGCGTGATGCCGGCCGAGCTGTTCGATCAGCGCCACGTCGAAACGGAAATCCGCGCCCGCGCCGTCATATTCCTCAGGAATCGACATGCCGAGCAGACCGGCCGCGCCCGCCGCCCGCCACAGCTCGGGCGGGGTCGAACCCGCCGCGCGCCAGGCGGCGACCTGTTCGGGACCGCAATGCGCGCCGAGAAACCCGCCGGCCGCATGCGCGAACAAAGCAAGCGCCTCATCCTCCATGAACGATGGACGCGGAACATCCAGAGCCGGCAAAGCGAAACCTCCTGCGCCTTCGGGCGCCCCTTCCTCATAGTCGCGAGGGCGGGGCGGAAAAGCGCTGGCGGGCCGGATGCAAGACCGAGTGCGCGTGCAGGCAACGCTGCCGCCAGAGATCAGATTTTGGCCGCCATCCCCCCATCGACGCGCAGACCCGACCCGCTCAGATAGCCGGCGCCATCGCCTGCCAGGAACAATGCCGCGGCAGCAACGTTGGCGGGATCACCTACCTTGTCGAGTGCAGTCCGCGCCTCGAACGCCCGCCGGATGGCGGGATCGGCGAGGTGGACGGCGGCGAGCGGTGTCCAGACGACCCCCGGCTGGAGATAGTTCACCGCGATGCCATAGCGGCCGAGATCGATCGCGAGCGCCTTGGTAAGACCGGCGACGCCATGCTTGGAGACGACATAGGCACCGAGATCGGGTTGGGCGACATCGGACAGGATCGATCCCAGGTTGATGATCCGGGCCGCCCTGCTCGCCTTCAGCAACGGCAGGACCGCCTGTACGATACGCAGCGGTGCGGTGAGATTGACGTCGAGCGTGCGTTGCCAGTCGGCGATCGGCGCCGTTTCGAGATGACCGGGAATGACGATTCCGGCATTGTTGACGAGGATGTCGAGCCCGCCGAGCCGCTCCGCCGCTGCCTCGGCGATCCGGGCGGGCGCGTCATCTTCGGTCAGGTCCAGCCGCAACGTATCGATCCGGCGCGGCGCGTTGGGAAGATCGATCGCATCCCGGTCCACCGCCAGCACCTGTGCACCTTCGGCCGCGAACAAGTCGGTGATGGCGGCGCCGATCCCGGTCGCGGCACCGGTCACGATCGCGGTCTTGCCGGCCAACAGCAGGCGTTCGGTCATGGAATCTCCGTTCATTTCTAAAAGAGGACGTGGTGGTTGAGCAGCCGGCCCGGATCCAGCGCATCACGCAGCCGGCGCATCATCGCCATCTCGCCAGGATGCTTGTGGTCCGGCAGGAAGGCGCGCTTCAGTCGGCCGATGCCGTGCTCGGCGGTGATCGCGCCGCCGAACGCACCGACCGCCTGGAACAGCAGCGCCTCCACCTCCGGCTCCAGCGCCATCGTGTCCGGACCGACATGGATCGCGATATGGATATTGTTGTCCCCGAGATGGCCGAAAGTCGCGGTACGCGTCGCGGGCCAGTGTTCGCGCAGTGCAGCGTGCAGCCGGGCGAGGAAGGCATCGACCTGTGCGATGTCGATGCTGATGTCGGAGGAGACGAAAGGGCTCATCTCGCGCACGATGATCTCGGCGCCCTCGCGCACCCGCCACAGATCAGCGGCCTGCCGAACCGAGGAGGCCGTGACGGCATCGGCGATCAGCCCGGCTTCATAGGCATTCGTCAGAAAGGATTCGAACAGCGCGGAATCACGCTCCTCATCATAGCCCATCGCCTCGATCAGCACATAAGCGGCCTCCCCCGGCGCAACCGGGCGCCATTCCGGGCCGGCGGCGGATACGAGGTCGTAATAGTCCGGCCACATCACTTCGAAGGCGGACAGGATCGACAGCCGCCGCGCGCGGCCAAGCAGCGCCAACAGCCGCGCGTGATCGGGCACGGAAACGAAGGCCACAGCCTGACTGGACGGCGCGGGCACCAGCTTCAGCACCGCGCGGGTTACGATCCCGAGCGTGCCTTCGGAACCGACCAGAACGTGCTTGAGATCGTAGCCCATATTGTTCTTGATGAGCCGATTCATCGCGGAAACGATCGTCCCGTCGGCCAGCACGGCCTCGATGCCGAGTAGGTTCTGGCGGGTCATGCCCCAACGCAGGACGCGGTTGCCGCCGGCATTGGTCGCGATGCTGCCGCCGATCGTGGCGGTGCCCCGCGCGTTGAAATCGACGGGGTAGAGCAGCCCCTGTTCGGCGGCAGCATTCTGCAGGGCCTCGACGGTAACGCCCGCTTCGGCCACGGCGATCTGACCGATGGGGCAGATCTCCTCGATCCGGTTCATCCGCTCCAGCGAAAGGACGATCTCATCCGTATCCGCATAGGCGCCGCCGGATACGCCGGTGCGCCCGCCATGCGTGACGATCGGCTGGCCGCGCGCATGGCAGAGCGCGACCACGGCGGCGACTTCCTCCGTCGTCGCCGGACGCACGATCATCGGCGCGCGCGCCGGCACCTGGCGGAACGGATCGCAGGATCGCGCCGAGACATCGCCGCCGGTGAGCAGACCGCGCGGGCCGACGATCTCCCGTATCTCGCTGATCAGGCTGGGTTCGGAAAATGCGCTCATGATGCCGCAGCGTTATCACTCGCCTCCCGGCGCCGACAGCGCGGCGCCAGCCTGTGGCTGCGCTCGGCCTTGCCCTCCGACGAAGCACTGGCGTTACGCCGCCGGGCAAGGCGCGACTCCGGCTCGGATAATCTTGCCCGCGCGCGTTTCGCTACACCCGGATCGAAAGGGGCATGCGATGGATCTGGGATTTGCCGGCAAGCGCGCATTGGTCACGGGCAGTAGCGCCGGGATCGGCGCGGCGATCGGCGCCCGGCTCGCGGCGGAAGGGGTGCGGGTCTGCATCCACGGCCGCGACGCCGCGCGGGCGGAAGAGATCGCCCATGACATCGCGCAAGCGGGCGGTGAGGCGTATGTCGTACTCGGCGAGCTCACCGCCGATGCGAGCGCGGCGGCGGTGGCACAGGCGACGCGCAGGGCGCTCGGCGGCATCGACATCCTGGTCAACGTGGCCGGCGGGACGGGCGACGACAGCTTCACCTGGGACACGACGGCGGCGGCTGACTGGGCCGCGCAATACGAACTCAACACTCTCTCGGCGGTGCGGATGATCAACCTCGCCGTGCCGGGAATGAAAGCGGCGGGCTGGGGGCGGCTGATCCAGATCGGTAGCATCGCCGCCGCTTTGCCCTTGCCTCATCAGGTCCCCGCTTATTGCGCGTCCAAGGCAGCGCTGCCGGTGATCGCGGTTTCGCTGGCCAAATCGCTCGCCGGCACCGGGATCACCGCCAACACGATCACCTCAGGTTATGTCGAAACGCCATTGCTGCACCGCTACGCCGCCACCGTTTCCGGCGGCCGGCCCTGGGAGGACGTGGCACCGGAAATGATCGCCGCGCTCGGCATTCCCGCCGGACGCTTCGGCCTGCCCGCCGACATCGCCGCGCTCACCGCCTTCCTCGCCAGCCCGCTGGCCGACTGGATCAACGGCGCGAATATCCGGATCGACGGCGGCCAGTGCGGCTTCGCCAATTGAAGAGGAATGGCATGACCCATCCCGATTTCGCTACACTTCACGAGATACACCAACTCAAATACCGCTATGTGCGCGGCATCGACACTCAGGACTGGGCGCTGGTGGAAAGCTGTTTCACGCCCGACGCCCGCGTCTGGTACAATGACGGCAAGTTCACCCGTGAAGGCCGCCCCGCGATCCTGGACTTCCTCCGGGCGCTGCTCGATGGCAATTTCTACTCAAGCCACATCGTCCTGCACCCCGAGATCGAGCTGACCAGCCCGAGCAGGGCCAGCGGCATCTGGCGGCTGCAGGACATCGTCCATTTCACCGGCCCCAATCCCAATTTCGGCGGGATTGAGATCGCGGGCGGCGAGGAGATGACCGGCGCAGGCTATTATTACGACGATTATGTCCGCACCGCGGGCGGTTGGAAAATCGTCTCGATGGGCTATTCGCGCCTGTTCGAGCAGATCGAGCGGCCGGCCGGGCGGGCGCCGCGCGACCTGGACGTTAATCCGGCACGCGGCGTGTCGGTGCGGCCCTGAGTGGACTCAGCGCCCGGTCAACCGATGCGAGGCCCAGTCGGCGATCTGCTTCAGCTCTTCGGCGATTTCCGGGAAGGTCTCCGGCGGATACTGGCCGCTGAACATGGTGGCGGAGATGCCACTCGAAACCGAGCCCGCCCCGTCGAGTACCGGCGCGGCAAGCGTGGTGACGCCGCGAATGAAATGCCCCTCGTCGAGCCCCCAGCCGTTGCGCCGCGTCTCCTCCACCTCGGCCCGATAGACGGCAAGCGAGGGCGGATTCTGCCAGCGCAGTTCCGCAAAGCCCCGGCTCAACGCCGCGTCGTCGAATCGTTCCACGGCCGCGATGCAACGCCCGACCGCACCCATCAGCAGCGGCAGGCGCTGTCCGACGGTGAGGTGAATGCGCATGGTGGTCACGCCGGCCGTATAGCCGACCAGCACGATCCGACGCCTCTCGACCCGCCAAAGGCCGATCGTGACGGCACGCCGCTGCGCCAATTCCTCGGCGCGGGCGCGGATCAGCTCGAAGGCGCCATTGGGATCGAGCGCGCGGCGGGCGACGGCGATGATCCCGCCGCCCAGCGAATAGGCCTTGGTGACGGGATCGAAATGGACGAAATCGTCGTCCGCCAGCGTCTTCAGAATGTTGAAGCAGGAACTGGGGGTCAGCTTGAGCCGCCGTGCCACCGCATTGACGCCCAGCGGCTGATCGCCCGCAGCCAGCAACCGCAGGATGGCGACGGTCGACGATACCGAGCCGACCCTCGGCATTCGCCTGTCCGCGGCCTTCTGATGGCCGGCTGTTCCCTGTTCCGCCACGCGACCCCTGCCTTTGTCCGGCCTGCCTTTGTCCGGCACGTCGCCTGATCTCTCGGCAGGCGCCGCGCCGGGGCGTCGGCCGGATATTCGGGAAGCCCGCGGGCCCGGACAATAGGGCGCGCGCATCGCTGCGACCACAGTCTAGCGACAGTTCAGCGCCGGACTACACTGGCGCCGCAGCTTGCCCTAGAGGCCGAGGCGATGCGCTTTCTCGACGCCTTTCCCCGTACCCGCCTGCCCGCCGAGGCCGAGGCATTGCGGGCGCCGGTAAAGGCGTTTCTCGCCGATCGCATGGCCGGCCTTTCGCCGCATGAGCGGGCACGGACCTGGACGGGTTTCGACGCCGGCTTCAGCCGCGCACTCGCCGCGCAAGGATGGCTCGGACTGACGCTGCCGGAACGCTATGGCGGCGGCGGGCGCGATGCCTTCGCCCGCTTCGTACTGGTCGAGGAGCTGCTGGCGGCGGGCGCGCCGATCGCCGCTCACTGGATCGGCGACCGACAGAGCGGCCCGCTGCTGCTGCGCTATGGTACGGAGGAACAGCGCCAAACTTATCTGCCGGCAATCTGCAAAGGCGAGGCGTTCTTCTGCATCGGCATGAGCGAGCCCAATGCCGGCTCCGACCTTGCCTCCGTGCGTAGCCGTGCGGTTCGGGACAATGACGGATGGCGACTGAACGGCGCCAAGATCTGGACCACTTACGCCCATAAGTCGCATTTCATGATCGCGCTGGTCCGCACGTCCGGCGGCCCGGACGATCGCCAGCGGGGCCTGTCGCAGTTCATCATCGACCTCTCGTTGCCCGGCATCGATGTCCGGCCGATTGCGCTCGGAACGGGAGACAGCGATTTCAGCGAAGTCCATTTCAAGGATGTCCTGCTCCCGGCCGACGCGCTGGTCGGGCAGGAGGGCGAAGGCTGGGCGCAGGTGAATGCCGAGCTCGCCTTCGAGCGCGGCGGGCCGGAGCGCATCTATTCCAGCCTCGTCCTGCTCGATCTGTGGGCCGATCGACTGGCCACCGAAGCCGAGCCGGCCGATCTGGTTCGTCTCGGTCGACTGCTCGCCCGGCTGGCGCCGCTGCGCGCCATGTCGCTCGCCGTCGCAGGGCGGCTGGCGGCGGGGGAGTCGCCTCTGCTGGAAGCGGCGCTCATAAAGGACCTCGGTACATCGCTGGAACAGGATATGCCCGCCGAGATCGCCGATGCCGTCGCGGCGCGGCCGGATCGGCCTGCCGATGCGGAGCTGATGCGCACGCTCGCCTTTCTCATGCAGCTCAGTCACGTCTTCTCGCTGCGCGGCGGCACGCGCGAGATCCTGCGGGGCATGATCGCCCGGGGGCTGGGGCTCAGATGAGCGGCATGGACGACATGCTGGCCGAGCCGTTCC
>CAYTMM010000017.1:32354-45312 GCA_964438875.1 uncultured Sphingosinicella sp.
GAATGTGGCTGTTGTCGGTGCGACAGGCGCGGTCGGTGAGACCATGATCTCGGTGCTCGAGGAGCGGAACTTTCCGGTCGAGCGGCTCGTTCCGCTCGCCAGCAGCCGTTCCGCCGGCTGCTGGCGGGGATCGCGACGCCCGCTTCGGTGCGCGCGGACGAGGCGGTGCCGGGCGTGGCGTCCTGCTGGGGGGAAATCCGCGTCTCGGGCTTCCTCGACGCGCTGGTGCCGGAGGCCGCGGGCGGCGCGGGGCTCGCGCTCGAGGATGTCTTTCCGCTGGTCGCAGCCTGCGGCGAATATGCCCTGGCTGCACCCGTCGCCGACACGATGGTTGCGCGCGCCTTGCTTGCGGCAAGGGGGACGACCGCACCAGACGAAGCCGCGATCGTGCTGGCGCCACCGTCCGCGATCGTGCCGCTCGCCGCCAAGGCCAGCCATGCTCTGGTCCCGCGCGGCGATCATATCCTCCTCATCGCCATTGGCGAGACGGGAGGCGATCCCTTCGGCCTGGGGGGCGACACGCCCAGCGACGCAAACGCGGCGCTCTGCAGCGTGGCGGCCGAAGGGATCGATCTTCTCGCCTGGGCTGCCGCCTTGTCGGCCGCCGCAATGGCGGGGGCGATGGCGCGGATGGTCGACATGACGCTGACCTATGCCGGGGAGCGCCAGCAGTTCGGCCGCCCGCTCGCCGCGTTCCAGGCGATCCAGCACCAGCTCGCGGTCGCGGCCGAAGAGACAGTCGCCGCCCATGTCGCGGCGCGGATCGGCTTGTCCGGAGCGCATATCGATCCGCTGCGCGCCGCAATGGCCAAGACCCGCGCGAACGAAGCGGCCGGCCGGGTCTGTGCGATCGTCCATGCCGTGCACGGAGCGATCGGCGTGACCGAGGAATATGATCTGCAGCTCTATTCACGTAGGCTCAAGCAGTGGCAGCTCGCCTTCGGCGGCGAGAGCTTCTGGGCGGCGCGGATCGGCGCCGCCCGCCTTGCCGCGCCGAAGGGCACCAGCGCCGATTTCGTCCGCCTCTCCCTTCAGGATCAGGATCGATCGACATGACCGAGACCTTGCCGCCCTTGCTCGCCCGCGGGAAATACTGGCAGGAGCTGGAGACGGGTGTCGCCGGCCGCACGCTCCGCCGCACCGTGACCGAGACCGATCTGGTCAATTTCATTTCCGTCACCGGAATGCTGGAGGCGCTCTTCATCGACGCCGACTATCCGCACGCCGCAATTCCCGGCCGCCTCGTGCCGGCGGCGCTGACCCAGGGACTGATCGAGGGGATGCTGTTCCAGACGGCAATCCAGGGCACCGGCCTTGCCTTGCTGGAGATCGCCACAAAGGCTCTGGCGCCGGTCCGGGTCGGTGACAGCGTCTGGGCGACAATGGAGATAGTGGAAATCCGCCCGACATCGGCGAACAACCGCGCGGTCGTGACCTCCCGGGTCGATGTCTTCAACCAGCATGGCGATCCGGTAATGACCTATACGGTGAAACGCATGGTGGCGGGCCAGCCGGAGGATTGAGCGCGATGCCCGATCTCGATTTTGCGGACCGCGTCGTGCTCGTCGTCGGCGGATCGAGCGGCATCGGCAACGGCGTCGCCCACGCCTTTCGCCTGCGGGGCGCCGAGGTTCATGTCTGGGGCACGCGCACGGCGGAAGAATATCGTGCGGAGGACGGGTCTGATCTGTCCGGGCTTCATTATGCCCACATTGATGTCAGCGATTTCGCCGCACTCGCCGCCTATGAACCGCCCTTCGATCGGCTCGACGTCCTGGTGACCTGCCAGGGCGCGGTCGCCTATGGCCGCAAGGAGTTCGAGCTCGGCACCTTCCGCGAGATCGTCGATCTCAACCTCAATAGCGTGATGGCCTGCTGCATGAAATTCCAGGCGATGCTGGCCGCGTCGAGGGGGAGTGCCGTGATCTTCGGGTCGATCGCCGGCTATCACGCCTCGATCGGCAACCCCGCTTATGCCTCGTCCAAGGCGGGCGTGCATATGCTGGTGCGCACGCTCGGCGAGACATGGGCGCGGCACGGCATCCGCATCAACGGCATCGCCCCCGGCCTGGTCGACACCCGGCTCACCCGCATCACCACCACCGATCCGGCGCGGCGTGACCAGCAGATCGCGAAGATTCCCATGCGGCGAATGGGCACGCCGGCCGACATGGCTGGGCCGGCCCTGTTCCTCGCCTCCGACCTCGCCGCCTATATGACCGGGCAGATGCTGGTCGTGGACGGTGGGCGCCTGCTCGCCTGACAATGCGGCTTGTGCAGCGACAGGCAAGCGACCGTTCGGGCCAGCTTCTCTGTGCGCAACCGGGCGGATGATAGACCTGCGTACAGGCTGCCAGTGCGCGGCCTTTGCCTGGATGCCCGCCCGATGAACAAGACGCCCGCATGACCAAGACCGTCGTCACTCTCGATGACAAATATCTCCAGACCGGCGGACGGGCGTTCATGTCGTCGATCCAGGCCCTCGTCCGCCTGCCGCTCGATCAGGCGCGGCGTGATCGAGCACTGGGCAAGGCGACGGCGGGCTTCATCTCCGGCTATCGCGGCTCGCCCATCGGCACCTATGACGCGGCATTGTGGGGCGCTGCGGCGCTGCTGGAGAAGCACGACATCCGCTTTCTCCCCGCTTTGAACGAAGAACTGGCGGCGTCCAGCGTGCGCGGCACGCAAGAGCTGGACTGGCTCGGCCAATCCGACAAGGCGGGTGTGTTCGCGCTCTGGTACGCGAAGGGCGTCGGTGCGGATCGCGGCATGGAGGCGCTGAAGCTCGGCAATCTGGAAGGGGCAGCGCCGGACGGCGGCGTGCTGGTCGTGATCGGCGACGATCATGGCGGCAAGTCCTCGGCCAGCGCCCATCAGTCCGAGCATACGATGATCGCGGCGATGATCCCGGTCCTCTATCCAGCCGACGCAGCGGAGATCATCGATTACGGCCTGCTGGGATGGGAGATGTCGCGCTTCAGCGGACTCTATGTGGCGCTCAAATGCGTCACCGACACGCTGGACCAGTCCGCTTCCGTGCCGCTGCCCGATCCGCTGCGGCCGTTCGCACGGCCGGAGGGCCTGAAGCTTCCGCCGGATGGACTGGGCCTGCGCCAGATGCGGATGCCGCTGGTGCAGGAGGACATCACGGTCAACCGCCGCCTGCCCGCCGCCCAGGCCTTCGCGCGGGCGAACGGGATCGACCGGGTGGTGCTGGACGCACCGCGCCGGGCCTTGTCGATCGTGAGCGCGGGCAAGGCCTTTCTGGACGTACGGCAGGCGCTGGACGATCTCGGCCTCGATCCGGCGCGCTGTGCGGCGCTCGGCATCCGTCTCTACAAGCCGGGGCTGGTCTGGCCGCTCGATCCCGCCGGGCTCGCCGATTTCGCGCGCGGCAGCCGGGAGTTGCTCGTCGTCGAGGAAAAGCGCCCGGTCATGGAGGAGCAGATCGCGGCCGCGCTCTTCGCCCTGCCGGACGAAGAGCGGCCGGCACTGGCGGGCAAGCGCGGTCCGACGGGTACGGCGCTGCTGAGCCAGGTCGGCGAGCTTTCCCCGCGCCTGGTACGCGCGGCGCTTTTCGCGCGGCTCGATGCTCTGGGCCTCGCCGATGCGCCGCTCAAGGCGCGGTTCGCGGCATGGGAGGAAAGAGCGGCGCGGGCAGCAAGACTGCCGCCGGCATCGCGCATCCGGCCCGCCTTCTTCTGCTCCGGCTGCCCGCACAATACAGGCACCCGCCTGCCCGACGGCAGCATGGCGATCAGCGCGGTCGGCTGTCACGGTCTGGCCGCCTTCATTCCGGAGCGGCGCACATTGATGCCGATGCCGATGGGCGGCGACGGCATGCCCTGGGTTTCGGCCGGCCCGCTGGTCGATACACCGCACATCTTCCAGAATATGGGGGACGGCACCTACGCCCATTCCGGTATCCTCTCGATCCGCGCCGCGGTCGCGGCGAAGGCCCGGATGACGTTCAAGATCCTCTACAACGACGCGGTGGCGATGACCGGCGGTCAGCCGGTCGAGGGTACACCGACCCCGCTCGACATCGCGCGCCAGCTACTCGCCGAGCGCGTGTCTCCGGTCATCATCGTTACCGACGAAC
Source organism: uncultured Sphingosinicella sp. (assembly GCA_964438875.1). Classification (GTDB taxonomy): domain Bacteria; phylum Pseudomonadota; class Alphaproteobacteria; order Sphingomonadales; family Sphingomonadaceae; genus Allosphingosinicella. Next base: position 36,457 of record CAYTMM010000017.1, read on the forward strand.
CCGCCCAGTTCAGTGATGCGCCCGTCCGGGTGCTGCACCGCGACCGGCTGGATGAGGTGCAGCGCGAATTGCGGGAGACCGGCGGCGTCTCGGCGATCGTCTACGTCCAGACCTGCGCGGCGGAAAAGCGGCGGCGGCGCAAGCGCGGCACCTTTCCCGATCCGGACAGGCGGGTCTTCATCAACCCGGCGGTATGCGAGGGCTGCGGCGATTGTTCCGTCCAGTCCAACTGCATCTCGATCCAGCCGCTGGAGACGGAGTTCGGCCGCAAGCGCAGTATCGACCAGAGCTCCTGCAATAAGGATTTCAGCTGTCTCAAGGGCTTCTGCCCGTCCTTCGTCACGGTGGAAGGCGCGAAGATCGCAAAGCGAGCCGGCGGCCCCGCCCTCGCTTATGAGCGGATCGTCGCGGAACTGCCCGTGCCACACGTCGCCGGGCATGACCGCATCCACAATCTGCTGGTCGCCGGCATCGGCGGCACCGGGGTACTCACTGTCGGCGCGGTGCTCGGCATGGCGGCGCATGTGGACGGGTTGGGATGCACCGTCATGGATCAAACCGGCATGGCGCAAAAGGGCGGCGCGGTGACCAGCCACCTGCGCGTCGGCCCGCGCCCGGAGGAGCTGTTCGCCGCGCGGCTCGATGTGGCGACGACCGATCTGGTGCTGGCCTGCGACATGGTCGTCGGCGCCTATCCGGACGTCTTGAAGACGGTGAAGCGCGGTGAGACAGCGATCGTCCTGAACAGCGATGTCGCCCCCACCGGCGAGTTCCAGACCAACCGCGATTTCGATGTAGGCGCGGACCGGCTGGAGGCTGCGATCCGCGACGTGCTGGACGGCGGCGCCCTGCATATGCTCGCCGCAACCCGCCTCGCCACCATGCTGGTCGGCGACAGCATCGCAACCAATTTCCTGATCGTGGGCTATGCGCTCCAGAAAGGGCTGCTGCCTATGTCGCTCGCCGCGATCGAAGAGGCGGTGCGGCTCAACGGCGGCAATGTCGGCGGCAATCTGCGGACGATCGGGCTGGGTCGCCTGCTCGCCGATCGGCCGGATCTGTTCCCGCTCGACGAAAAAGAGGCCGAAACGGCGGCGCGGCTTACCACGGTCGAAGGTGTCGTCGCCAGCCGCGCGGAGCTGCTGGCCCGTTATCAGGACGCGGCCTATGCCGAGCGCTACCGGGCCTTCGTCGGAGAGATCAAGGCAAAAGTCGCCGCGCTGGGCGTGCCGGACGGCGAGCGCTTCGTGCGGGCCGCGGCGCTGACGCTCGGCCGGCTGATGGCCTACAAGGATGAATATGAGGTCGCCCGGCTCCATACGGATCCGGAATTCCGCAACGCGCTCGCCGCCCAGTTCGACGGCGACTACAAGCTCTCCTTCCATCTTGCCCCGCCGCTCCTGTCGCGGACCGACCCGCGCACCGGGCGCCCCGCCAAACGACGCTTCGGCCCGTGGATCGGGCCGCTGTTCGGCCTGCTGAGACGGATGAAGCGCCTGCGCGGAACCGCCTTCGATCCTTTCGGCTGGACACGCGAGCGGCGCCACGAGCGCGCGCTGATCGGCGAATATGAGGCGCTGATCCGCGACATCGCGCCGCGCCTCACCGCCGGCAATCTCGCCGCAGCGATCGCGCTGGCCGAAGCGGCGGGCGAGATCAGGGGTTTCGGCCCGGTCAAGCAGGCGAGCGCCGAAGACTATGCCGCGCGGCTGCCCGGCCTGCGTGCCGCCTTCGAAACCGCAGTGCGCGGTCCGACGCCCGCCGAGCCCATACCCGCCTGAGGAGCCCGTGGTGACGACAGACTATCGCTGCCTTTCGCTGAGCCAGGAGGGCGCGGTCGTGCAGCTTCGCCTGACCCGGCCCGATCTGAACAACCGCTTCGACGAGCCTCTGCACACGGAGTTGCCCGACGCGCTGGCCCGGCTCGCCGGGGCTGACGGCGTGGCTGCGCTGGTCCTGTCGGCCGAGGGGCGCCATTTCTCCGCCGGCGGCGACATGGCGATGATGCTGCGCGCCAATGATGATGCCGCGCTGCGCGAGCGGCTGGTGCGTGAGGGACTTGGCATCGTCGAAGGGCTGCTCGGCCTGCCTTTCCCGGTGATCGCCGCGGTGCAGGGCGGCGCGATCGGGCTCGGCGCGACCGTGATCGGCTGCTGCGACATCGTCGTGGCGGCGCGCGATGCGCGGATCGCCGACCCTCATGTTGCGCTCGGTCTCGTCGCCGGCGACGGCGGTCTGCTCGCCTGGTCCCAGTCAGTCGGCATCGCGCGGGCCAAGCGCTATTTGCTCACCGGCGACCGCCTGACCGGCGAAGAGGCGCACCGGATCGGGATGGTGAGCGATCTGGTCGACACCGCAGACGAGGTGCTGCCCGCCGCCAATGCGCTGGCGGCGCGGATCGCCGCACTGCCGCGCGGCGGCGTGCGCGGGACCAAGCGCGCTTTCTCGCGCCTGTCGCGCGATCTTTATGCCGGGGCGTTCGAGCTGTCCTTCGCCTATGAGATGCAGACCCTGGCGGGCGAGGAGGTGCGCGCCGCGGTCCTCGCTGCCTTGGGCAAGGAGACTGCGCGATGAGTGCGACCGTCCATCAATTCGCCTGCCTCGACGACAATTACGGCTTTCTCGTGCGCGACGACGACACGGGCAAGGTCGCCGCGATCGACACGCCGGACGCGGACGCGATCCTGCGCGAGCTGGACGGGCTCGGCTGGCGGCTGACCTTGATCCTCAATACCCATTGGCATCCGGACCATGCCGGCGGCAACGAGGCATTGATCGCGGCGACCGGCGCGAAGGCGGTCGGCCCGGCCGAGGTGCGCCGGATCGCGCCGCTCGACCGCGAGGTCACGCATGGCGACACGGTCTTGCTTGGCGCCACGCGCTTCGAGGTGCTGGGAAGCGGTGGCCATACGCTGGGCCACATCGTCTACCATGCGCCCGCAGAGAACCTGCTTTTCGCGGGCGACACGCTCTTTCCGATGGGTTGCGGCCGGCTGTTCGAAGGCACGCCCGAGCAGATGTGGGAAAGCCTTTCCCGCCTCGCCGCGCTGCCGCCGGAGACGACCGTCTACAGCGCGCACGAATATGCACTCGCCAATGCGCGTTTCGCCGTCAGCGTCGATCCTTCGCAGGCCGTGTCGTCGCGCGCGGCAGCCGTGGCGGCAGCCCGCGAGGACGGACGATGGACCGTGCCGAGCACGCTGGCCGAGGAGGTGACGACCAACCCCTTCCTGCGCGCGCCGCTGCTCCCGGTCGCCGCCGGGCTGTCTCCCGTCGAGGCGTTCGCGAAGGTCCGCGCGGCAAAGGATTCGTTCCGGGGATGAGCTTCACCCACAGGCAAGGCCGGATGCGAGGCGGTCCATTTACCGGATGCGGTGCCGGCCGGAGAACGGACTGGAAAACAACGAGCTGGGCATGGAGAGTCGGATGAGCAAGGATGATAGCCGGACGGCGGAGCGCGCGCGCGACGACGATCATTTCCGCTTCGCTCCACCCAACGCGCCGCTCGATTACGAGCCCTATCGCCAGAGCTACAAGCTGCCAGAATGGAAGGATTCCCAAAGCCGCTACGCCAAGCGCCCGTCGCGGGATCTCGGCACGGACAGGCACGGCGACACTTCCGTCTACTATTCGCGCGAGACGATGGAGCGCGAATGGGACCTCATTTGGTCGAAGGTGTGGCTGCTGGCCGGTCATCTCAACGATATTCCCAAGCCCAATGCCTTCATGAAGGTCGATCGCGGTCCTGAGTCGGTGCTGATCGTCCGGGGCCCCGGCGATACAGTGCGGGGCATGTACAATGTCTGCCAGCATCGCGGCGCGCGGCTGGTGACGCAGGATTTCGGATCGACCAAAAAATTCGTCTGCCCCTTTCACATGTGGGAATTTTCGAACACCGGCGAGCTGCTGAAGATCACCGATCGCGAGACGTTCCGTGAAGAGACGATCTGCCACAATCTCGATCTGCCGAAAGTCCGCACCGCAGTCCACCGCGGTTGGGTTTTCTTCACGTTCAACGACGAAGCCGGGCCGCTCGAGGACTCTCTGGGCAAGGACTTTTTGGAGCTGACCGCCGCCTATGATTTCGAAAGCGTGCTGCGCATCCGCGACGTGCAGCAGGAATGGCCGGCCAACTGGAAGATCGCGCACGAAGCCTTCATCGAGGGCTATCACGTGCAAGCGACCCACCCACAACTCCGTCCGGCGGTGGATGCCTATCACGCCCAGCACGACCTGTTCGACAACGGCAATGGGCTCAGCGTCTACCAGTTCATGAGCCCGACCCCGCAGGTCGCCAAGAGCCTGCCCGGCGAGCTGGCCGAGGAGCACCGCATCTTCCTGCGCGAAGCCGGCGTTCCGCCCGAGAAATGGCCGACCCACTGGCGAGACGTGCCCGCCGCGATCGTCCAGGCCAAGCTCGCCAAGAAGGACTATGCGATCGACTATTCCCGGTTCAGCGAGGGCCAGCTCATCGACGACTGGAGCTTCGGTATCTTCCCGACAACCGAGATGTTTCTCCATCCGGAAGGCTATTTCATCCAGAACTGGCTCCCTCACCCGACCGATCCGGAGAAATGCATCTACACGGTGCAGGTCTATGCAGTTCCCGGGATCGGGGAGTTGCCGTCCTTCATGGCAATCGAGGACGCCGATCTCAGCGGCAAGAAGGTGCTGCCGCGCACCTATATCGACACGGACGATTTCGACAATCTCGGACCTGTCATCCGGCAGGACCGTGAGCTTGTCCCGCGCGTTCAGCAGAGCATGAGATCGAAAGGCTTCAAGGGCGCGGTCTACAGCGAACAGGAAATCCGCATCCGCCACTTTTTTCAGGAATATGACCGCTACATGAGCCGCCAGAAGGGCTGGTAGGCGGAGCCGGAAAAGCTCGCCTTCCCGAAAGCGCGTTGAGCAGTCCTGCCATTGGCTTCCTGGACGTCGCCTATTTCACCGGTTTCATCTTCTAGTTCCAGGACTCTCCACGTGCCAGCGCGGATATACCGACATTGATCGTCGCCGGCGCACTGTTCGTGTCGGCGACGGCGGCCGGCGCACTGGTCATCGCCAGCTTCTTCCGCACGCGAGAGCTACGCATCCAGCACTGGATCGTGACGTCGGTGCCGATCTATTTCCCCCGCTGGTTCAACCGGCCGGTTCTTGCGGGACACCCAGCACCTCGTCGATGAAGCCCGGGCCCGCTGCGGCACGCATCCAGCTCAGCACTTCGATCGTGTTGCGCGCCGCATCGTAGAACTGGAAAGGGATGGGGCCGTTGGTGCTGTTATTCTCCAGCACCGGCGTCTGGCCGCCGCGATAGACGAAGATGCAGCGGTCGAAACTGCAATTCTCGAAATGCCTGCCGTCGATTTCGACCATCTCTCCCGGTTCGAATACCTTCCCGACGATCCGCGTGCGCTCCGTGTCTTCGGCCAATGCCTGATCCTTTTCGCTGAACTGAACGATCCAGCTTAAAGGCGGTCGCCATGCCCGGCAACGGCTGGGTGGATTTCAGCAAAGCCGAAACAACTTCTAACGTCGGGCGCGCGCACCGAAATGGCCCTGCGGCACCGGCTTGCGGCCGAGCGCCATGACCAGCTCGACAGTGGCGCTGTGCAGCGGAGTCACGAATTCGAAGCCGGCATGGCCGTTTTCCATCCAGACGACTCGGCTGGCCTGTGGCTCTAGGCCAGCCAGTTTCAGCCAGGCGAAGGCGCCGATCTCCACCGCCATCGGCACGCTCGCCATGAAACCGTCCGTCGACAGGTTGACGACGTCGATCTCGATCATCCGTGCGCCGCGATCGCGCAGGCGCGCGGCAAGATTCACGATTCGCCTTTCCGCCCTGCGCCCGTCGCCGACGGGAAGAAAGGCCAGTTGCGCCAGGGTCACGAGGCGTATCTCCTTTGATGCCGCAGGTTGCGCACCAATGCCTAAGCAAGCCTTAAGCAGAGATGCCGTGCGATTGCGTGGCGCCGCCTGTCGGCGTAGGGGAGACGCGTGACGAACCTGCGCCGCCTGCTGCCCGTTCTCGCGCTCATCGCGCTGCTGATCGCGCCGTTCGGGCGGATGGGCATGGCTGAGGCTGCCACCGCGCCGCACCATGACGCGCCGATGGCGATAGCCGGCCATTGCGAAGACAGCCTGACACCAGCGGCGCCCGGCCAGCCGAACAAGACGGCGATCGACTGCATGATCGCCTGCGCCGCGGTCGCGCCGGTGGATACGCAACTCCTTGCCGAAGAAATGCCGGCCGCACCCGCCCCCGGCGCGCTGCCGCTCGCAACCTTCCACGGTCTTCATCCAGGCGCCGATCCACCCCCTCCGCGAGCCTCCTGATCCCGCCTGAACTTTAGGGCGCGGTTCGCACCGCGTCGGGATCGGAGATATCGACATGCATTTCCCTACGAACAAACGCGGCGGGCCTGACCTGCCGCGCCGCACCTTCCTTGCCGGGGCGCTGGGCCTCGGCGCCGCTGGCCTGTTCCCTGCCTGGGCGACCAGCGGCAGCGCCGGCATCGGCGCCACCTTGTCCGGCGAGGATATCCATCTCGCCATCGGCCACAGCCATTTCACCACCGGTGGGCGCAGCGGCCACGCCATCACCGTGAACGGCACGCTGCCCGCGCCTTTGATCCGGCTGCGCGAGGGGCAGAATGTGCGTCTCCACGTCACCAATCATCTCGACGAGGACAGCTCGATCCACTGGCACGGCCTGCTCCTGCCCTTCGAGATGGACGGCGTGCCCGGCATCAGCTTCCCCGGCATCCGCCCGCACGAGACCTTCACCTATGAATTCCCGGTCAGGCAGGCGGGCACCTACTGGTATCACAGCCATAGCGGACTTCAGGAGCAGCAGGGCCATTACGGTCCGCTGGTGATCGATCCGGCCGGCGCTGATCCGGTCGCTTACGACCGCGAGCATGTGATCGTGCTCAGCGACTGGAGTTTCCTCCATCCTCACCAGATCATGGCGAAGCTGCGCCAGCAGGCCGGCTATTTCAACCGGCGGCGCCAGACCCTGGCGGGCGACGGCGGACCGCGCCTGTCCGCATCCGAACGGGCGATGTGGGCGCGGATGCGGATGGATCCAACCGACATCCTGGACGTCAACGCGACCACCTACACCTATCTCGTCAACGGCCACGGCCCGGGGGAGAACTGGACCGGCCTGTTCGCGCCGGGCGAGCGGGTGCGCCTGCGGATCATCAACGCCAGCGCGATGACGATCTTCAACGTCCGCATTCCGGGCCTGCCGATGACGATCGTCAATGCCGACGGGATCGACGTGCGCCCGGTGGAGGTGGACGAATTCCAGATTTCGGTCGCCGAAACCTATGACGTGATCGTCCAGCCGCGGGAGTCGCAAGCCTACACCTTCGTCGCCGAGGCGATGGACCGATCCGGCCTCGGCCGCGCCACCCTGGCGCCGCGTCCGGGGATGGAGGCGGCGGTGCCGCCGCTGCGCGAGCGCCCGCTGCTGTCGATGGCCGACATGGGCATGGCTGGCCATGGCGATCATGCCGGCATGGACCACAACATGGCCATGCGCGACGGCGCCAACGCCCCGCAGGTCGATCTCAATCCCGGCGTCGAGATGATCGCGCCGATGCCCACGGACCGCACCGGCGAGCCGGGCCTGGGCCTGGAAAATGTCGGCCACCGGACCCTCACCTATCGCGATCTGGTCTCGCTCAATCCGAACCCCAACCCCGATCGCCGCGCGCCGACCCGCACCGTCGAGGTCCACCTGACCGGCAATATGGAGCGCTTCATGTGGTCGTTCGACGGACTGCGCTCCAGCCAGAATCCCGAGCCGCTGCGCTTCGAGCGGGACGAGCGGGTCCGCGTGCGGCTGATCAACGACACGATGATGGCCCATCCCATCCACCTGCACGGCCATTTCTTCGAGCTGGTGAACGGCCATGCCGGCCATCATCCGCTGAAGCACACAGTGAATGTGCTGCCCGGCGGCATCGTCGAATTCGATCTCACCGCCGACGCGCCGGGCGACTGGGCGTTCCACTGCCACCTGCTCTACCACATGCATGCCGGGATGATGCGAACTGTCACGGTCCGGCCGATGGATGGAGAGGCGGCATGATCCGGCTCCTCCCCTTCCTCCTCGCCGCCTGCGCTACGCCGGCGATCGCCCAGCATCAGGGGCATCACCCGGCCCCGCCGCCACCGACCCCGCAAACCCCCGCGAATCCCCACGCGGACCACGATCCGCACGCGGGGCACCATGCGGAACCACGCCAGACCACGCAGGACCCCCATGCCGGCCACGCCATGCCGGCACCGACGACGGCACCGCCTGTCGCCCCGCCACCGCCCGGCGCGCTGAGCGGCCCGGCTCATGCCGCCGATACGATCTTCGATCCCGCCCAAATGGCCGCCGTCCGCGCCGCCATCACCACCGAGCATGGCGGGATGCGCACATCGCGCCTGATGATTGACCGGCTGGAGGCCGCCTTCCGGCGCGACGGCGACGGCTATGGCTGGGAGGGCGTCGAATTCTGGTACGGCACGCCCGTAGACCGCTTCGTCCTCGCCAGCCGGGGCGAGGGTTCGTTCCGCGACGGAATCGAGGAGGTCGAGATTCAGGCCGCATGGAGCCATGCCATCGACCCCTGGTTCGATGTCCGGCTCGGCGCGCGCGCGGATTTTCGCCGGGGCGCGGACCGGGCCTGGGCGGTGCTCGGCATCAACGGCCTCGCGCCTTACTGGTTCGAGGTCGGGGCCAGCGTCTTCCTCTCGGAGAAGGGCGAGGTCACGGCGCGCTTCGAGGCGGAATATGATCTGCGCCTCACCCAGCGCCTGATCCTCCAGCCCGCCGCCGAGATCGAGCTGAGCGCG
>CAYTMM010000018.1:0-44652 GCA_964438875.1 uncultured Sphingosinicella sp.
TGAACGTGCTGCTCTCCTTCGCCCAGTTCGAACGCGAGGTCACCGCCGAGCGCATCCGCGACAAGATCGCTGCGTCGAAGGCCCGTGGTATGTGGATGGGCGGTAACCCGCCGCTCGGCTACAGGCCCGATGGCAGGACGCTGGCGATCGTCGAGAAGCATGCCGACATCGTCCGACACATCTTCGCTCGCTACCTTGATCTCGGGAATGTCCGGTTGGTTGCCGGCGAGCTGGACCGCGAAGGTATCATTGCGCCTGAGCGCATTGCCACGACCGGGAGGACAACAGGTGGACGTCCATTCGCCCGAGGGCAGATTTACAAGCTGCTCTCCAATCCCATCTACATCGGCGAGATCCATCATAAGGGGCAAGTGCATGCCGGAAAACATGAGGCGATCATTGATCGTGCAACCTGGGACGGCGTCCAGCAGATGCTTGCCGCCAATCTGCAAGGCGAGAGGTCAGGCAGCAGGGCACAATCGCCCAGTTTGCTTGCTAGCCGCATCGTCGATCAGCACGGTGAGCCGCTGGTCGCTGCCCATGCCTGCAAAGGGAAAGTCCGCTATCGCTACTATGTGAGTCGATCACTTCAGCATGATGCAAACCGGCACGCCACCGATAGTCTGCGTATCCCGGCGCGGGAAATCGAAGCGGTAGTGATCACCAGTCTTGCCGAGGCGCTGGATGATCCTCTGGTTCTGCTGACTCAGGCCGGCATAACGCTCGAAAGTGATCGTCTGCGGATGATCTTCAAAAAGGCCGAACAGCTTGCGGCCTCTGTCCGTCGGAGGCAGCGCGATGTGATCAACGATCTGATAGGCAAGGTGGTCGTCCATCCCCACGAGATCGCGATCCGGCTATCGGTCGCGGCCTTGTGCAGGGCTTGCGCCATAGATCCCGCCACTAGCCAGGACAGCATCTCCCTCACTGCGCCGGTTCGTCTCACCCGGACGGGTCTGGCGCTCCGGCTGGTCCAGCGCGATGGCAGGCCCGTCACGCAGGGGAAGCCCGATCCTGGTCTCATCGTGCTGCTGCGCAAAGCCCGCAACTGGTGGCGGCAGCTTCAGACTGGCGCGATCGATATCGCCACCATCGCTCATCAGGAGAAGGTCAACGACTCATGGGTATCGCGCATCGTCCGGCTGAACTTCCTTGCCCCCGCCATCGTTGAAGCCATCCTCGCCGGTACGCAACCTGCATCGGTGAGCGCGACTTCATTACGCACCGCCAACCTGCCGATCGACTGGGACGAGCAGATAGCCATGTTTGGCATATGATGGATATCAATCCATCACGACACCAGCGGCGTTTCGGTGCCGCTTTGCATTTCCGGACCAACGGAAGCAGCCCATGCCGCGACCTCACTCCGTACTGCCGAAATGAGCGACAGAGAAAAAGCCGTCTGGCCGGCCGACTCTTGCCCTCCATCTGCTCTCCGCGGACCGGGCGACCTCCCCAAATGGCGCGGAACTGCGCCATTTTCCGGAGTACTTTCCTTTTATATCAATGCATTAGATATGTGTGGCGGAGAGGGAGGGATTCGAACCCTCGGAACGCTTGCGCGCTCAACGGTTTTCGAGACCGCCCCGTTCGACCACTCCGGCACCTCTCCGCATGTGAGGAACCGCCCACTTGGGGCGTTCGCCCGGTCGAATGAGCCGCGCGCTCTAGCCCAGCCGGAAGCGCTTGCCAAGCATGTCCTGAGCTTTGCCGAAAGGCATGTCCCGTGGGTCGCCTGGGCCGGGCCGGCCAGCGCGAGCCCGTCCTCGCTTGCCGCCAGAGCTCGCAAACCCTACATGGCGAATCTGATGTCGCGTACCGAATACATTCCTTTGAGCGATGGCGCGCCGCCGGTGCCACCGGTTTCGCATGCCGCCTTTTCGATCGGCGACGTGGTGCGTCACCGGCTGTTCGATTTCCGCGGCGTTGTCTTCGACATTGATCCGGTCTTCGCCAATTCCGAGGAATGGTATCAGGCGATTCCGGAAGATATCCGTCCGCCTAAGGACCAGCCTTTCTATCATCTGCTCGCCGAGAATGCGGAATCAAGCTACGTCGCCTATGTCAGCCAGCAGAACCTGCTCGCCGACGAGGAAGGCGATCCGATCGATCATCCGGCGATCGCCGAGCTGTTCGACGGGTTCAAGGCCGGCCGCTACAATCTGCGCCCCGAACGGCGGCACTGAACCCGCGATCCGCCCGTCATCGCGTGGTTGACAGCATCCCTTGCCCTCTGTAGCAGCCGGTCTCCCCGCGCGGAGGCAGCTTCGCGCGGACCTTGCATTTTGATTATTGGATAGGCCCATGTTCGCTATCGTGCGCACGGGCGGCAAGCAGTATCGCGTCGCCGCCGGAGACAAGATCGTCGTCGAAAAGCTCGCTGGTGAAGCGGGCGACAGCATCATCCTGGACGACGTCCTGCTGGCCGGCGACGGCGGCGAGCTGAAGTCCACCGACGGCCTGACCGTCTCGGCGGAGATCATCGCGCAGGCGAAGGCCGACAAGGTCACCGTCTTCAAGAAGCGCCGTCGGCACAATTACCGCCGCAAGCGGGGCCATCGCCAGCAGCACACGATCCTGAAGATCGTCGCGATCGGCGGCAAGAAGGCCGAGAAGAAGGCCGCCCCCGCCAAGGAAGAGGCTGCGCCGAAGGCGGAGACCAAGCCCAAGGCAGCGCCTAAGGCGGCCGCCGAGGACAAGGCCGAAGCCTCCAAGAAAGCCCCGGCCAAGAAGGTTTCGACAAAGAAGTCGGCGACTGATAAGGCCGAGTAAAGCGATACTTTAACGAGATTTGGGTTAGAGAAGACTCATGGCACATAAGAAAGCAGGCGGTTCGTCGCGTAACGGCCGCGATTCGCAGTCCAAGCGCCTCGGCGTGAAGAAGTTCGGCGGTGAGGCTGTTCTCGCCGGCAACATCATCGTGCGTCAGCGCGGCACCAAATATTATCCGGGCGCGGGCGTGGGCATGGGCAAGGACCATACCCTCTTCGCGCTTACCGCCGGCCGCGTCGCGTTCCGCGACGGCAAGCTCGGCCGCAAATTCGTCTGTATCGACGTACAAGCGCAAGCAGCGGAATAACGGGCAGTCGATGACGGGCTGCCCCAAACGGGAGCGGCCCAGGGTTTCTTCGACGAGACGCCCGAAATGCGAGGGAGAGGGTCGCTCCTCTCCCTTTTTATTTGTCTCCCTCGCTCCGATGTCGCCGGTTCGTCATCGCCTTCGGGCATGGCGCCGGCAACGGGGGACGAGAGGAGAATAAGATGTTCGCGAGAACCCCCAGATTGCTGCTGCGGCCCGGCTGGGCCGAAGACGCGCCGGCGCTGCATCGGGCGATCGCCGACGAGGGCATCGTGCGCAATCTCGCCAGAGCGCCTTGGCCCTATCGCGCCGAAGACGCGGAAGTATTTCTGTCGCGCGACCGCGCCGGACACGATCCGGTCAGCCTCATCTTCCTGCGCACGGCGGACGCGCCGAGGCTGGTCGGCTGCATCGGTCTCGATTCAGCGGCATCGGGCGAGGTTGAGCTCGGCTACTGGATCGCGCGGCCCTATTGGGGACTGGGTATCGCGACCGAGGCGGGGCGCGCGGTGATCGCCAATGCGCGCGACACGCTGCGCATTGCGCGGCTCGTCGCCGGCCATTTCATCGACAATCCCGCTTCGGGCCGAGTGCTGCGCAAGCTCGGCTTCCGCCCGACCGGAGAAACGCGCGCACGCCACAGCCTCGGCCGAGGCGGCGAGGCATTGTGCGCCGAATTCGCGATGGATCTGGCTGAGTCGGACATCATTGACGACCCGTGCGCGATGCTCGCAGCATAGCGCCTTATCGGGGAGGAGTGTCAGGCATAGGCCGCCTGCTCCTCCTCACGGGCGATCAGCGCCCGGTCGTCATGGTTCCACGGGTGGAAGTGCGGCAGGAAGAAAGCGAGCCAGGCGCCGAAAATCTTGCGCAGCATACCGGGCCGCACCCAGGCGAACCACAGCATCCGCGCCCAGGCTTTTGGTCCGGTAATGCCGTCCTGCCGCAGCAGGTCCAGCGTGCCGGTGGTCCGATCGACGATGAAGTTGCGGGTGACGAACAGCATGACTTTCGCCTTCACCTTCCAGCGCTTGCCGCGCGGCCAATCCTTGGTCGCGTGGAGCCAGGTGTCATAGGCGACGCCTTTATGCTCGATCTCCTCCACCGCATGCCAGCGCCACATCGCGGCGCTTTCCGCGTCGGCCGTGGCGAGATGACGCGGGTCGCGCAGCAATTCGTGCGCCAGAATCGCCGTGAAATGCTCGAGACACATGGTCGCGGCCAGACTGACGATCGGCGGCTTGGATCGCGTGACGGCAAGCCGGTAATCGACCTGGTCCTCCAGAGGCTTGAGATCGTAGCCCGCATCTAGCGCGCGCCTGTTGAACTGCACATGCTCGCGGCTGTGCATCACCTCCTGCGTGACGAAGGCCTTGATCTCGGCCGCGAGCTGGGGCGGCGCGCTGTCGCGAAACTTGCGCACGCTCTCGACGAAGAAGCCCTCACCTTTTGGAAAGGTCGCCGACAGGCCGTTGTAGAATGCGGTGGCGACCGGATCGCCGCCCATCCACCAGCGCGCCTGCGCCGCGCCGCGCCCGAAGCGGCGGTCGCGGGGGGTGATCGTCAAGTCAGCGGGTGTCACATCGCGTGTCATGCTGTATCTCCTTGGAGCGAAGGAGATACAAAATACTTACACAAGTGTCAATAAAGCGTGAGCGACTGAACCCGCAGGAGAGCCGCGCCGCCGCGCTGGAAGCCGCCCGCCGGCTGCTGATCGAATATGGTCCGCAGGCGGTCACACTGAAGGCGGTGGCGGCCGAGATCGGCAAAACCCACGCCAATCTGCTCCATCATTTCGGTTCGGCCGCCGGTCTTCAGTCGGCGCTCGCCGCCTCGATCAGCGACCGCGTCTGCGCGGGCATCGCCGATGCGGTGGTGAAGAGCCGTCAGGGCGACGCAGACCCGATCGAGATTGTCGATCGCACCTTCGACGCTTTCGGCAAAGAAGGCGCCGGCGCTCTCGCCGCCTGGATGATCCTGTCCGGCAATCGCGACGCGCTCAATCCGGTGCTGGAGGCCATTCACCAACTCGTCGATCAGCTCGGCGAGGGCCATAGAGATCGCCCGGTCCACGAAATGACGCTGTCGCTGGTCCTCGCCGCGGTCGGCGATTCGCTGCTTGGTGGCCCGATGGCGGAAGCGCTCGGTCTGCCGCGCGGCAAGGCGCGCGAACTGGCGCGCGGCCAGCTCATCGCCGCGCAGAAGCGGCTGGAAGATCAGGACCAGGGCTGACGCCCTTCCCTCCCACCTCGACAGGCACTAAGTCGCCCCCATGCATTTTCTCGACCAGGCCAAGATTTACATCCGCTCCGGCGCTGGCGGCCCCGGCGCTGTGAGCTTTCGACGCGAGAAGTTCATCGAATATGGCGGGCCGGACGGCGGCGACGGCGGTAAGGGCGGCGACATCGTGTTCGAGGCGCTCGAAGGCCTGAACACCCTGATCGACTTTCGCTACACGCAGCATTTCCGCGCGCCGCGCGGCACGGGTGGCGCCGGTTCCAACCGCACCGGCGCAGGCGGACGCGATCTCGTCATCAAGGTGCCGGTCGGCACCCAGATTCTCGATGACGATCGCGAGACGGTGCTGGCGGACTTCACCGAAGCTGGCCAGCGTATCGTGCTGCTCAAGGGCGGCGACGGCGGGCGCGGCAATGCCAGCTACAAAACGTCGACCAACCGCGCACCCCGCCAGCACGGGACAGGCTGGCCAGGCGAGGAGTTGTGGGTGTGGCTCAGGCTCAAGCTGATCGCCGATGCGGGGTTGGTCGGCCTGCCCAATGCCGGCAAGTCCACCTTTCTCAACGCCGTATCCAACGCGAAGGCAAAAGTCGGTGATTATCCCTTCACCACTCTCCATCCCAAGCTCGGCGTCGTCCGTCACAAAGGGGTGGATTTTGTGCTTGCCGATATTCCTGGCCTGATCGAAGGGGCGGCGGAAGGGGCCGGGATCGGCGATCGCTTCCTGGGCCATGTCGAGCGCACCCGCGTGTTGCTCCATCTCGTCGATGCCAATAACGAGGACGTGGCGGACGCTTGGCAGACGGTGCGCGGCGAGCTGGAGGCCTATGGCGCCGGGCTGGACGACAAGCCGGAGGTGATCGCGCTCTCCAAGGGCGACACGATCGACGACGAACTGGCTGAGGCGCTGGCCGACGAATTACGCGAAGCCTCCGGCGCCCAAGTCTTTACCGTCTCGGGCGCGACCGGCGCGGGCGTCGAGGAAGTGCTGGACGCCTTGCTCGGCCATATCGGCCGGCTGGATCGGGGCGAGTCTGAAGATGCGCCCGAAGCAGGATGGTCGCCGTTATGAGTATGGGACGAACCCTCGCCGTCACCGGCGCGACGGGCTTCGTCGGCTCCCATTTGATCACCGCCGCGCGAGAAGCGGGCTATCAGATGCGTGCGCTCACCCGCGGCCCACGTGCGCCTGAACCAGACGTCCTGTGGGTCGAAGGCACGCTCGATCAACCGGACAGCCTCGCCGCGCTCTGCGAGGGTGCCGACGCGGCGATCCACATCGCCGGTCTGATCAATGCGCCCGACCGGGTGGGCTTCGAGGCGGTGAATGTCGGCGGTACTTCCCGCATGATCGATGCCGCGCGTGCTGCCGGCGTGGCCCGCTTCATCCACATCTCCTCGCTCGCCGCGCGTGAGGCATCCCTGAGCGACTATGGCTGGTCGAAGGCGGAATCGGAAAAGGTCGTCGCGGCGTCCGGTCTCGACTGGACGATCGTGCGACCCCCGGCCATTTACGGGCCCGGCGACCGCGAGACGTTCGAGCTGTTCAAGATGGCGGCCCGCGGTTTCGTCGCACTGCCTCCGGCCGGGCGCTTCTCCATCCTTCATGTCGACGATCTGTGCCGTCTCATTCTCGCGCTCGTCGATGCGCCGGCCAGCCTTGGCGAGACCTACGAGCCCGACGACGGCGTGGAAAATGGCTGGGAACACCGCCATTTCGCCCGCACGCTCGGCCGGCTGCTCGGCAGGAAACACCCTGCGACAGTGGCAATGCCGAAAGCGGTGATGGCGGGCGCGGCGCGCGTCGATCGACTTGTCCGGCGCGAGAAGGCCAAGCTGACGCCCGACCGCGTGCGCTATTTCTGCCATCCGGACTGGGTCGTCACCGCCGAAGCACGCCCGCCTGTGACGCTTTGGACGCCGGAAATCCGCACCCAGACCGGACTCAAGGAAACCGGCGAATGGTATCGCGCGCAGGGCTGGCTGAAATAATCAGATCAGATATTCGACCACATAGGCGGTGCAGCTCGCCACCAGACCGATCAGGAAGATCCGATAGGCGTAGCTCAACATCCGGTATTTCTTGTTCTGCAGCACGCAGCCGGCTTGATAAACGTCGCGCGCCATTGTCCGATAGAAGCCATCCTCGGTTTCGAGCCGCCGTGTCACCTCGTCGATGAACTCCTCTTCCTCCATCCGGCTGAACGTGCCGAAGAAGAGGATATTGGGCTGCCCGGTGGGCTTTCGCTTCTTCGTCATCGGCAGCACGGCGAGCACCGCGCAGATCGCCGCGAAGAAGGCCGCACCGCCGAGGATCAGCAGCGGCAACGGCGCCGCCCCACCCCGCGCCTGGCTCACCGTGATCGTGAAGATCACGAAGGCAGCGCCCATCAGGATGCTCGCCTTGTGATCGGCCATGGCGGAGAGCTGGATCTGCGCGAGTTGCGCCGTGCGCATCATGTGCACCGCATTGGCCGGATAGACCTTGCTGCTGCCCGCAGGCTTCCCGTTCGACTCCGCTTGCGACACCTTCACAACCCTCCCCGGCCGCGACTGTCATCGCACGGTCACAATGGCATTGCCAAGGGCGCCGTCCGCCCCGCTGCCGCCGCTTTCCCGCCCTATTCGCTTGGCACTGGGAATGCGCACTCCTAAAGGATCGACATGACCGACAGAGCCGAGACCTTCGCCAAGGTCGCCACCTTGATCGAGCCTTTCAACAAGAAGGGCGTTACGCTCGTTGAAGCCACCACCTTCGCCGGGGATCTCGAATGGGACAGCCTGGTCGTGATGGACTTCGTTGCCAATGTCGAAGACGAGTTCGACATCCTGATCACGATGAACCAGCAGGCGGAAATCGAGACAGTCGGCCAGCTCGTCGACGCGGTCGACAAGCTGAAGAACGCAGGCTGAGCGCGCACCTCCACGCGCCGTCATCTCGGAACCAGACATGACCGATCTCTTCTCGAAATTCGATCCGCTGATCGCGACCCGCGAAGGCCTGCTCGCCACCGGCGTCAAGGACCCGTTCGGCCTGGTGATGGAGAAGGTACTCTCCCCCACCCGCGCGGTCTGCAACGGGCGGGAGACGATCCTGCTCGGCACCTACAATTATATGGGCATGACGTTCGATCCCGACGTCATCGCCGCCGGCAAGCAGGCGCTCGATGAATTCGGCTCCGGCACCACCGGCAGCCGCGTGCTCAACGGCACCTATCAGGGCCACAAGGAATGCGAGGACGCGCTGAAGGACTTCTACGGCATGGACCATGCCATGGTGTTCTCGACCGGCTATCAGGCCAATCTCGGCATTATCTCCACGATCGCGGGCAAGGACGATTATATCGTCCTCGACATCGACAGCCACGCCTCGATCTATGACGGCACGGCGATGGGCAATGCCAATATCGTCCCCTTCCGCCACAATGATATCGGCGCGCTGGAAAAGCGGCTGGCGCGCATTCCCGAAGGCGCCGGCAAGCTGGTCGTGCTCGAAGGCGTTTATTCGATGCTGGGCGACATCGCGCCGCTCAGGGAGATGATCGCCGTCTCCAAGGCCGCCGGGGCGATGGTGCTGGTGGACGAGGCTCATTCGATGGGCTTCATCGGCCCCAACGGCCGCGGCGTCGCCGAGGATCAGGGGGTGCTGGAAGAGTGCGACTTCATCATCGGCACCTTCTCCAAGTCGGTCGGTACGGTCGGCGGCTTCTGCGTGTCCAACCATCCGAAGTTCGAGATCCTGCGTCTCGTCTGCCGCCCCTATGTGTTCACCGCCTCGCTGCCGCCGAGCGTCGTCGCCACCGCCGCGACCTCGATCCGCAAGCTGATGCACGTCCCGGAGAAGCGCGCGCATCTGTGGGAAAACAGCAAGCGACTTCACGCGGGTCTCAAAGCCCTCGGTTTCCAGCTCGGCACCGAGACACCCCAATCCGCGATCATCGCGGTGATCATGCCCGATCTCGAGAAAGGCGCGGCGATGTGGGAGGCGCTGCTGGAGGGCGGGCTCTACGTCAATCTCGCCCGTCCGCCTGCCACGCCGGCCAATATGACGCTGCTGCGCTGCTCGCTCTGCGCCGAGCATAGCGACACCGAAGTCGGTGAGATTCTCGCCATCTTCGAAAAGGCCGGCAAAACGTCCGGCGTCATCTGAGGTGAAGCATCGGCTGCGGTTCCCACGGTCGAAATGCTTTCCATCTTGTTAACCTTGTTCTACTAACCCGCCGTCATGGCGGACGAAGGGACCGATACCGTTCCCGAAGAGGGCGTACCGTCGACCTGGCGGGCCGTGTGGGTGAGCGCCTCCGCCTTGTTGGCGACGCTCTCGCTGATCGCGCTCATCTTCATGATCACCTGGGCCAATCGCGCCCGCGACGAGGCGATAGGATGGGAACGGCGCACCTATGAAGTGGTGGTGCTGACCCGCACGATCGACGCCGGCATCGCCCGCTCCGAAGCCGCGCTCGGCCGCTACGTGCTCGACGAGCAGCGCCAGACCGGGACGGACTATTACAACGAATGGCGTGCCTCTGGCTATCAGATCGGCCAGCTCCGCCGTCTGCTGCGTCAGGATTCGGACCAGACCCGGCGCGCTGCGCGGCTCTCCGAATTGTTCGATCAGCGCAACCGCGAACTGGCACCCGCCGCGACCGCCGCCGAACAGGGCCAAGGCCAGGGCGGACTGGGGCTGCTCTACCAGGCAGCCGCTTCCCCGACCTTGCCTGAACTGCGCGGTCTTTTACAGGAGATCGCCAGCGCCGAGCGGACCAATCTCAACCGGCGAATGGAGGAGACGCGGGGCTTCGTCGCCCGCGCCGACGCCTATACCGAATGGCTCGGCTGGCTCGCCATCCTGATCGGCCTCGGCGCAGTCGGCCTCGCCGTCCTCGCCTGGCGCTCGTTCCGCGAAGGCATGCGGGCGCGCCGCGAGGCGGAGAATGAAGCGATCCGCGCATTACGGCTGGAAGAGGCGGTCGAGGCGCGCACGCACGAATTGAGCGAGGCCAATGCGGCGCTCAAGACCGAGGCCGCCGAACGTGCCGCGGCCGAGGCCAAGCTGCGCCAGGCACAGAAGATGGAGGCCGTGGGACAGCTCACCGGCGGCATCGCGCATGACTTCAACAACATGCTCGCCGTCGTCGTTGGCGGGCTGGACCTCGCGCGCCGCAAGCTGCACGGGCCGCGCCGCGAAGTGGAGCTCCACCTCGACAATGCGATGGACGGTGCCACCCGCGCCGCCGCACTGACCCGCCGCCTGCTTTCTTTCGCCCGCGCCGAGCCACTGTTGCCCGAAGCGGTCGCACCGTCTGAGCTGGTCGAGGACATGCTCGAGCTGGCCGACCGCGCGATCGGTGAACGGATCCAGGTCCGTACCCGTTTCGCCGCCGAGCCCTGGCAGGTCTGGGCCGATCGCACCCAGCTCGAAAACGCCATCCTCAACCTCGCCGTCAACGCCCGCGACGCGATGGACGGCAGCGGCGCGCTCACCATCGCCGTCGACAATGTCACGCTCGCCGATAGGCGCGATGCGCTTGTGCCAGGCGACTATGTCCGCATTCAGGTGATCGACACCGGGCGCGGCATCCCGCCCGAAAATCTTCATCGCGTGTTCGAGCCCTTCTTCACCACCAAGCCGCTCGGCAAGGGCACCGGGCTGGGTCTCTCCCAATTGTTCGGCTTCGCCCGGCAATCGGGAGGCGACGTCACGATCGAGTCCGAAGTCGGCAAGGGCACGACCGTCTCCGTCTTGCTGCCGCGCTCCGGCGCGGTCGAAAGCCGGGCGGCCTCACCCTCCCCTGTACCCGAGGCGCCTGCCGCGATCGCAAACGGGGCGACACCAAAGCAGAATGCGACGATTCTGGTGGTGGAGGACGATCCGCGCGTCTCCCGCTCGACCGTCGCCGCGCTGGAAGAGCTGGGCCACCGTCCGGTCGCCTGTGCGGGCGGGCGCGAGGCGCTCGATCTGCTGGCGGACGGGATCGCCGTCGATCTCGTTATCACCGACGTGATGATGCCCGAAATGACCGGAACCGAGCTTGCCGCGCTGCTCCGCCAGCAACACCCGGACCTTCGGATCATGTTCGTCACCGGCTATGTCGGCGAGGCCGGGGAGAGCGAGGATCTGATAGGCGGCGAAGTGCTGCGCAAGCCGTTCACCGTCGCCGCCCTCGCCGACAGCGTGACAGCGGCGCTCGGCGCCACGATCAGCGGATCGCGCCGGCCCGCCACAGGCGAGGCAGCAGCGTAAGCGCACCCAGGATCGGCCAGCGCCGCTGCCAGGGCTTCACCTCGATCGCGGTTCCGGCATGCCGGTTGATTTTCCAGGCAATGTAATCGACCCCGCCCGCAAAGGTGGTGGTCGCTTTGGCGAGCCGGACAAGAGTCAGCGCCTTGCCCGTCCAGCGCCGCCGGCGCCAGGCGGCTGGGCCGGCTTTCCCTCCAGCGTCCGGCAGCGATTCGGCAAGAACGGCGCGACCGATCCGATTGTAATAATCGGCGTCGGTATCGACGATCGACCCGGAGCGACCCGATCGTTCCGCACGCAGCTCGGCGCCATAGGTCAGCGCGAAGCCGGCGCGGGACACGGCCAGCGGATCGCCCTGTCCTGTGTCCATCATCGGCAGGGTCAGTGCGAACAGGGTCGGCGCGCATCGCGCCACGCTGGCCTGTACAACTTGCCGCGCCGCATCGTCCTTCCCCCAGACCAGCCGCGACGGCTGGGCGAAACGCGCCCACACCGAAACGCTGCCCGCATCGATCCCGCATTCCCGGACGAAATCTTCTTCGCTCAGCACCGCATATTTGGCGATCAGTCCGTCATGTTCGAACGGGAAAACGTTGGGCGGCACCGCCTTGTTGGCGAAGACCAGCCAGGAACTGTCATAGGCGTCGCGATAGTCCGATACGATCAGGTAGAAATCGAGCATCAGCCCGTCCAGCTCCCGCTGGCGCAGGCACGAGCCGTAGAACAAAACCGCTCGCGCCGCCTTGGGATATCGCGCGGCCAGCGCCGCCGCCATCGCGCTCACGCGGGGATCGACGGGCTGCGCCAGTTCGGCGGCGACGAGATCGTAGAGATTTTCGCTCATGTTCCTGCCGGAACGAGGCTTACGCGGTTCGGCGTCAGGCGGCCAGCCGCAGGAAGGGCACCGGCGCGGTCGGCTTCAGGATGATCGGGTGATCGTCATTGGTCTCGAACATCTCGCCGTCCAGGATCACGCTCGATCGGCCGCCCTCGATCCGGATTTCGTCGCCCCGCTCGAGATGGACGCCATTCAGCGGATTGCGGCCCAGCCGGCCGCGCAAGGCGGCGACGAAGGCGCGCATAAGTGCGGGGATGCTGCGATCGATCACCAACAGCTGCATCGATCCGGCCTGCTGGCCGACGCCGCCCATATTGCCGTTGAACAGCAAGCGCTGCAGCGTCGTCACCATCAGGAAGGCGAAACGCCCCTGCAAAACGCCGCTGCGCGTCACAGAAACGGTCAGCGGACTGGGCGGCAACGGCAGGAAACGTGCCGGCCGGCCGATCAAGACCGCGAGCAGGCCGAGCATCAGGGTCAGGGCGTGCGCCAGCCAGTTGGGCAGACCCAGCGGATAGATTTTGTGCCGGCAGTAAAGCATCGTATCGGCCAGTCCGGCACCGCCGAGGAACATGCCGAGCACCGGGCGGGCATGCCCGTCACCCTCGCTGAGCGCGATCAGCTCGCGGCTGACAATGTTGGATGACATGTCGTCCGCGCGAGCCAGCTCCAGCACCCGCCGCAGCGCCGCGATCGGATCGCCGTCGGCACCCAGATCATGGGCAATGAGATTGGTCTTGCCGTTGGGCAGCACCGCGACCGGCGGCGGCGAATCGCCGAAATGGCCGCCATGATACAGCTCGGTCAGCGCTGCCTGGACAGTGCCGTCGCCGCCGTTGACGACGAGCACCCGGGGCTTCACCCGGGCGATGCTGCGCAAGGCGGCGCCGATCTGGCCGACCTCCTCCACCTCGTAATGGAAGATGTCGCGCTCCTCCGCGCAGAAGGCCCGCACGCGCGGCAGCAAAGACTGATTGCCGGTCGAACGCGGGTTGGAGAGGAGAGCGACAAGCGCCATTCGATCAGCCCCTCACCGGCCGGATCGAGAGACCGAAGCGGTAGTTGAGCACGACGTTGATCGGCAGCACCTCGTTGCCGACGTCGATCGCCACCGCGCTCGCGCGCGGGCGCAGGTTGGTGAGCGACACGCGCGGATTGCGCGAGAAGCCGCCGCCGTCGTTCCAGCCCGAGCTGCCGCTGCCGTCGACATCGTGGCGCACCGCGATCGCATAGCTGCCCGCGCGCGGCACGGGGACGCAGACCCGCATCGGCCCGGCCCGGGTCACTGGCAGGTCGATGCGCTGGAGCCACTGGCCCCGTTCCAGAAACGTGTTGTCAGCGCGATAGAGCTGAACGCGGACATTGCCGGTCCGCTCCTTGAAGCCGTCGACACTGACGAGCACGGCACCCTGCCCGCCGCCCCGGCAGGCGGCGGCATGCTGGCCGAGAATGGACTGCGCGGCGGCCGGCGTCGCGAGCGTCGCGGCCGCGGCGACAAGACCGAGGGCGGTCATGGTGGAAAAGAGCTTCGACATCAAACGCCACTCCAGGAGCTGTCACCCCGGCCACGCAAAGAACCAGGGCGATGGTGACTCCCCCATTGCCTGTCTGATCACCCAGTGATGCGGCCAAATTGTGGTCATGGAACGACGGAATTGGGGGGCGGGCCTTGCACCTGCCCTTTCAACAGCCATTTCAGGCATGACCGCGCGCGGCATGCCCGTTATAGACGTGCGCCGCCACAATCCGCCGCTTTCTGGAAAGTCGCCCGCTTGGCCCTTTCAACGCAAATCGACCGCTATGTCGCCAAGCTGATCTTTGTGCCGCTGGTCGGCACTTTGGTGCTCGCCGCGATGCTGCTGCTGCTCGAAAAGATGCTGCGGCTGTTCGATTTCGTGGTCAGCGAGGGCGGGCCGGTCAATGTCGTGTGGCGGATGATGGCCAATCTCATCCCCGAATATCTCGGGCTGGGCATCCCGATCGGCCTGATGCTCGGCATCCTTCTCGCCTTCCGCAAGCTCGCTTTGTCGTCGGAGCTGGATTCGCTGCGCGCCGTCGGCATCGGCTACGGGCGGCTGCTGCGAGTCCCCTTCCTTTACGCGCTCGCGCTGATGGCGGTGAATGTCGCGATTGTCGGCTTCGTCCAGCCTTATGCCCAATATGCCTATCAGGAACTGCGCTTCGATCTGCGCTCGGGGGCGCTGGGCGCCTCGATCAGAGTCGGCGAGTTCACCAATTTCGGGCGGCGGATGACACTGCGGGTCGAACGCAGCGAGAATGGAGGCACCGATCTTCACGGCGTGTTCCTGCGCGCCGAAACGGGCGGCGGACGTACACTTGCGGTGACCGCCGATCGCGGCACGTTCCTCGCGACCGAAGATCCCAATGCGATCGTGCTCAGGCTCCTCAACGGCCGGCTGGTCCATGACGAATCCGGCTTCCCTACACCCCGGGTGCTGAGCTTCGAGCGCTACGACCTCCCGATCGACCTCCCCGCGATCGAGGCGTTCCGCGGACGTGGCAGCGCGCTGGACGAACTTACCCTGCCGCAGCTTTTCCAGGAAGGACGGTCGGCGACGGCGGATCAAAGCCGGCGGCAGGCGGCGCGCGCCAATTTTCATTTCCGGCTGGTCGAGATCGCGATGATCTTGATGTTGCCTTTGCTCGCCGTGGCGCTCGCGATTCCACCCAAGCGGAGCACGTCTGGGCTCGGTATCTTCCTGTCCATCGTGATGGTCGTCACCTATCACAAGGTGAATCAATATGCCGAGCAGATGGGCGCGCTCGGGCGCATCGATCCGCTGATCGCGCTGTGGGCGCCCTTCCTGCTCTTCGCCGGGCTGATCGCCTGGATGTACTGGACGATCGCGCACAAGCCAGGCGGCCAGCCGATCGGCGCGCTCGAACGGGTCTTCGCGATCCTCGGAAAGTGGTTCGGCAAACTGTTCGGCCGGCGCCGGCGCGATAGGTTTCAGGGCCAGTCCCAGGCCGCCGAATGATCAATCTCGGCTTCTTTCCGTCGCGCCCGATCGCGCTCTACATGGCGCGGCTGTTCATCGTGCGCAGCCTGGCCGTGCTGGCGATGCTGGTGGTCGTGCTGATGACGCTCGATCTGCTCGGCAATTCGGGCGATATCCTGGCCGTCGCGGGCAATGGTGATGCGGAGCTGTGGCGCTATGTCGGCTTGCGCTTGCCGCAGCTCGTCAACCGCTTCCTGCCCTTCTCCGTTCTGCTCGGCGCGCTGATCACCCTGGTCGCGCTCAACCAGAACAGCGAGATCGTATCGATGAAGGCGGCGGGCATCTCTGCCCACCAGATCATCGCGCCGCTGATCCTCGCCGCCTCGCTCTTCGCGCTGGTCCACTTCGTGTTCAGCGAGCGGATCGTGACGCGCGCCAATGCTGCGCTCGATGCCTGGGAAGCGGCGGACTGGGGGCCGGTGCCGCAGGGGAGCGATATCCAGACCAACATTTCGCTCGCACATGGCGACGATCTCATCTTCGTGCGCCAGGTCAGCGGACGCGGCGATGCGGTCCAGTTGACCGGCATCAGCATCTACGAGCGCACGGGCGGCACGCTCGCGCGGATCACGCAAGCGGAGGCAGGGCGTTACAGCGGCACCGGCTGGGCATTGACCGGCGTCACCCGGTTCGATCTCGAGACCGGGCAGCAGACCAATGCCCCTTCCCTCGCCTTCGGACCCGACATCACGCCGGACCAATTCACCCTCGCCCGCGTCGATCCGGACGAACAGGATTTCATGACCCTGCGCCGCTCGATCGCGGAGCTCGAGGCCGCCGACCGGCCGGTGGACTCGCTTCAGGCCAATTTGTGGCGGAAGATCGCTGCGCCGATGTCGTCGATCCTGATGCCTCTACTCGGCGCGATCGCCGCCTTCGGCCTGGCGCGATCGGGGCAGGTCTTCGCCCGCGCCGTGCTCGGCATGGCACTGGGCTTCGCCTATTTCGTCGCCGACAATTTCGCCCTCGCCATGGGCAATTTCGGCGCCTACCCGCCCTTCCTCGCCGCCTGGGGACCGTTCCTGCTCTTCGCTCTGGTGGGCGAGGCGGTGCTGATCCGGACCGAGGAATGACGCTCGCCGCCTATGTCGCCGCGGCCCTGTTCGAAATTGCGGGCTGCTTCGCCTTCTGGGCGTGGCTCAAGCTCGACAAGTCGCCGCTCTGGCTCATTCCCGGCATGATCAGCCTCGCCGCCTTCGCCTGGCTGCTGACCCTGGTCGAGAGCGAGGCGGCGGGGCGGGCCTATGCCGGCTATGGCGCGATCTACATCACCGCCTCGCTCTTCTGGCTCTGGGCGGTGGAAGGCGTGCGGCCGGACCGGTGGGACACGATCGGCGCCACCATCTGCCTGATCGGCGCGGCGATCATCATGCTGGGCCCACGCACGCCGGGCGCGGCGTGAGCGAGGCGGGGGGCAAGCTCGCCGTCACCCGCGATGAGGTCGCGCGCGGCGCGGCGCTGGCGGGGCTGGCACGGCTCGGGGCGCTGATCGAGGCGCTGGCCCAGCCGCTCTACACCTGGCTGTTCGGCATCGCGACCTACGGCATTTATGTGGTGCTGTGGGCCGCGATCAGCCTCGCGACCAACCTGACCGGCCTCGCCATGACCGCCGCGCTCCAGCGCATCGTGCCGACCCGGGCGAGCGAGGCGGAGGTGCATGGCGCGGTCAAGCTCGCGCTCATCGCCTCGGTCGGGCCGGCGGCGCTGCTGGCGCTGATCGTGACGCTCAACGCCGAAGCGGTGGCGTCGATCTTCTCCGCCGCGCCGCAGGACGCCGCGCGGCTACCGCACGCCATCGCCCTGTTCGCCTGGGCGCTGCCCCTGTGGAGCTTCGTCGAGACCGCCACGGCGGCGGCCCGCGCCCGGCGCGCCTTCGGCCCGGAAATCCGCCTCCGCATCTTCTGGGAACAGATCGCCCGCATCCTGTTCGCCATCGGCTTCTTCCTGCTGGGCTTCGTGACCGAGGGGCTGATGCTCGCCCATCTCTGCTCGCTTGCGCTGACCGCCTTGCTGTCGGTCCAGCTGCTCGGTCGCTATTACGATCTGCGTCTGCTTGCCAAAGCGCCGATCCCGGCAAAGCTCCTGCGCGAGCTGCTCGTCTCCGGCCTAGCCCTGCTGCCAGCGGACCTTTCGCGCCGCGCGCTGATCGACGCGCCGGCACTGGCGTTGAACCTGCTTTTCCCCGGCGCGGCGGGCGCAGCAGCGGCCGGGCTGTTCGAAATCGCCCGCAAGCTGTCCACTGTGCCGCTGATCGTCCGTCAGGCGTTCCAGTATGTGCTCGCCCCCCTCTCCTCCGCCCAGGCTCATATCAACCGCGCTGAGGTCGCGCCGCTCTATCGCTTCGCCAGCCGCGTTTCCACCGCCCTGGTCGTGCCGCTCGCCGGGCTGCTGATCTTCGCCGGGGTCGATATCCTCAGCATCTACCGCCCGGAAGCGGCGGCCGCGCTGCCGATCCTCTACATCCTCGTCGCCGCGCGCGCGTTCGAGGCGGTTGTCGGCCCGGCCTCCACCCTGATCGAAATGATCGGCCACCGCGGCTGGCCTTTGCTCAACAGCCTGATCGCCGTCATCGTCTGGGCGGGTTTCGCCATTTGGCTCGCGCCCTCGCTCGGCGCGATCGGCATGGCGATCGCGGTCGGCGTGGCGACGATGGCCTCCACTTATGCCGCGACGATCGAGCTGCGCGTCACCGAGCGGCTCTCGCCTTTCGACTACAAGCTGTTCCAGGGCCTCGGCATCGCGCTGGCAGGCGTTACGCTGATGGCGCTCGCCGCACATCTGGCGGGCGGCCCGCTGCGCTTCGTGCTGGAACTGGTGTTGTGGGCAACGACGAGCTGGTTCGCCCTGCGCCACGGCCTTACCCGCGACGACCGACTCGCCCTCGGCGGCGTGGCGCGCAAGCTTCGTCTGGTGTGAACCCGCAGAGAGATAAGTTTACTAAGTTGACAGGGTGAGGGTGTTTTGGCGGGTGAACACGCCCGCGAAAAGCATCAGGATCAGTGGTTTCAAAGAGCGAACCGCGAATACGGGATTCGCTTCAGGGTGGCAGGACATTGCCTACATTGAAAGCGGCGGCCGATGTCCGCTTTCGACCGGTTTTCACGTTTCAATCTCAGGCAGGGGCAAATGGGCGGATGTTCGCGGCCCATAAGGAGATTGATGATCATGAAGTTCAGCCTGACGATCGCCACGGGTATTCTGGTGGCGGGACTATCGAATGTCGCCGCGGTGGCACAGGATCGCGCACCGCGCCTGGTTCTGTACAGCCAGGACAATTTCGCCGGGCGAACGATCCAGACGACATCGGACCTCGAGCAGCTAAGCTCGATGAACTTCAACGACGCGGCCCGCTCCATGATCGCCGAGGGACGCTGGGAAATCTGCCAGCATATCCGCTATGAAGGCACCTGCCGCACCTTCGAGGGTCGCGTGGCGCATATCCCGCGCGACATCGGCGGCATCTCCTCCGTCCGCTATGTCGGGCCGGGGCAGGGCTATTCGGGCGGCTATGACGCTCCCCGCCATGACCGTGCCGATCCGCGCCAGCCTTCGGGGCAATCGCCCCGGCTGGTGCTGTACAGCGAGGACAATTTCGCCGGACGGTCCATCCAGACCACATCGGACCTCGACCGGCTCAGCCCGATGAACTTCAACGACGCGGCCCGTTCCATGATTGCCGAGGGGCGCTGGGAAATCTGCCAGCATATTCGCTATGAAGGCACCTGCCGAACCTTCGAGGGCCGCGTGGCCAATATTCCGCGCGACATCGGCGGTATCTCCTCCGTCCGCTATGTCGGGCCGGGTCGTGGCTATTCGGGTGGCGGCCATGCCGCCAACCCCTATGACCGTGTCGATCCGCGCCAGCCTTCGGGGCAAGCGCCCCGGCTCGTGCTGTACAGCCTCGACAATTTCACCGGACGATCGATCCAGACGACGTCGGACCTCGAGCAGCTAAGCTCGATGAACTTCAACGACGCGGCCCGCTCCATGATCGCCGAGGGACGCTGGGAAATCTGCCAGCATATCCGCTATGAAGGCACCTGCCGCACCTTCGAGGGTCGCGTGGCGCATATCCCGCGCGACATCGGCGGCATCTCCTCCGTCCGCTATGTCGGGCCGGGGCGGGGTGGGGCGACCAGTCGCGTCCCGGCCGAAGTCGAGCGGGACGTGAACCGTCGCGTCCGGAACTTGCTCAACCGTCTGGTCGATTGAGCCTGCGGGCGCGCGTGTCGGCATCCGGCGGCACGCGCGCCCATCATCTCCGTCCGGTCCGTCCGGAGTTTTCATCCGGCGCCATAGTCCCTATCTCCCTGCCATGACCGACACCCCCATAATCGCCTATGGTCGCTGGCTTGCCGAGACGCCGGACGACTGGCCCGAGGCGGCGATCGAGACGGCACGGCGGCAGTTTATCGATGTGATCGGGGTTTCGATCCCCGGCGCGGTCGAGCCGGTGACACAGCGGGTATTCGAGACGGTGGCGACGTGGGGCGACGGGCCTTCGACGGCGATCGGGTTCGGCCGGTCGCTGGCGCCGCCCTGGGCCGCTCTGGTGAACGGCACGGCGGCGCATGCGCTCGACTTCGACGACAATTTCGATCCGGCCAAGGCGCATGCCAGTGCCGTGCTGGTGCCCGCGATCCTCGCGCTGGCGGAAGCCGAAGGCGCGTCAGGGCGGGATTGTATCGACGCCTATATCGCCGGCCTCCAGATCCTCGGGCGGGTCGGCCAGGGGGTGAACCCCGTGCACCGCAACCGGGGCTGGCACGCCACCGCCACTGTAGGTGCGATCGGGGCGGCGGCAGCCTGCGCGCGGCTGTTGAGGCTGGACGCCGAGCGCGCGGCTTATGCGGTGTCGATAGCGACCAGCATGGCGGCGGGCTTCATGTCGCAGTTCGGCACGATGACCAAGCCGCTCCATGCCGGGCTCGCCGCCAAATCCGGCGTGATGGCCGCCAGCCTCGCGCGCGCCGGGATCGACGCCGGACACGATACGCTGGACGGGCCGACGGGCATGAACCGGCTGATGGTCGGCCCCGATTTCGAGGCGCTCCGCGACGGCCTCACCCATGTCGAACATGGCCAGAATTTGCGGTTCGAGACGGCGCGCATCGGCGATCCGCTGCTGATCCTTTCCAGCGGGCTCAAGACCAAGCGCTTCCCCAATTGCGGCAGCGCCCACCGCGCGATGGATGGTATTTTAACTATAAAACAAAATAAGAATATCAAGTTAGATCAGGTCGATGCGATCCATATCTATGCACCGGTCACACATCTCAATAATCTGATGTACACCGATCCGCAGGACGCACTGCAGGCTAAGTTCAGCCTGGAATATGGCGTGGCCTGCGCGCTCGTGACGGGCAATGCGGCGCTCGGCGATTTCACCGACGCGGCGGCGATGCGCGCCGAAATCCGCGCGCTCTATCCGCGCATCCATCGCCATCCGGTCGACAAGGCGGAGGGCGAATTCCCGACCCGTGTCGAAGTCGTGCTGACGGACGGGCGGCGCTTCGCGACGGAGGTGCCGATGCCGGCGGGCAGCCTCGCCGCGCCGTTCACGATGGATCAGGTGTGGGCGAAGCTGGACGGCTGCGCGGCCGGAACGATCGCGCCGGATACGCTGGAATCGTTACGCGCGGCGCTTGCAAAACTGCCGCAATTGCCGTCTATCGCGCCCGTGACGGCGCCGTTGAAGGGACCGTTCCTTTCCTGAAGAAGCGCCGGACCGGGAGACGAGGCCGACATGACCGACACGCGCTATGCGGCGCTGGTGCTCGCCGCCAGCCGGGGCAATCTCGATCCGCTCGCTAAGGCTGGCGGCGTCAGCCACAAATGCTTCATCGATATTGCGGGACAGCCGATGCTGCGCCGCGTGGTCGCCGCCGTGCTCGACTCGGGGCGGATCGGCCGGACGATCGTCGCGATCGAGGAAGAGAGTATAGAGGAGGCAAAGGCGATCCTTGCCGGGCTGCCAGGGGCCGAGGACATCACCTATGTGCCCAGCCGCGACAATATCGCGACCAGCGTCGCCGCAGTGGCAAGCGCGGAGTTGCTGCCGCTCGTTATCACGACCGGCGACAATGCACTACACACCGCCGAAATGGTCCGCTTCTTCTGCGACGCACTGGACGGCGTGGAATCGGACGCCGCGCTGGGCCTGACGCCCGCCAGCTATGTGCTGGAGAAATATCCGGAAGGAAATCGCGCCTTCCACCGCTTCCG
Source organism: uncultured Sphingosinicella sp. (assembly GCA_964438875.1). GTDB lineage: Bacteria > Pseudomonadota > Alphaproteobacteria > Sphingomonadales > Sphingomonadaceae > Allosphingosinicella. Next base: position 21,642 of record CAYTMM010000018.1, read on the forward strand.
GGACGGGGCCTTTTCCTCGTGCAACCTCTATGCGCTGCTGACACCGAAGGGGATCGAGGGCGCGCAGGTGTTCCGGGGCGGCGGCCAATTCGGCAAAAAGCCGAAGCGGCTGATCGGCGCCTTTGGCCTGTTCGCCTTCCTGCTCTACAAGAGCCGGCTGTTCACCCTGCAAACGGTGTTGAACGCGCTGTCGCGGGCGGTCGGCGTCAAGACCAAGCCGGTGCTGATGCCCTTCGCCGAAGGGCCGATCGACGTGGACCGGCAGGTCGACTGGGATCTCGCCAACCGCATCATCGCGGCGCGGGAAGCGGCCTGAAACGGACCACCGCGCTTCCGAACCGCCCTCTGGCCGCCCCAAAAGCGCCGTATTGCGCGTTCATCCGGCCGACACGTGAAAGAGCGCAAAGGCGCTCCCATCGCCGCCAATTGCGCGCTACAAGGATATCGACGTGAGAACCGCCCAGAACTTCCGCCCCTCCTTCTGGAGACGCGAGCATCATCTTGACAAGATGACGTTCCGAGAGCTGGTCATCGCCTATTTCCAATATCCGGCGATCATCGCCTATTTGCTGCTCGCCGCCGTCTCGATCGGCGTTTTCGCGTGGCAGCCGGCGCCGGTCGTGCCGACCCTGCTGGCGATCGGCGTCTCCAGCCTGGCCTATCCGCTGATCTGGTACGTGCTGCACCGCTGGGTGCTGCACAGCCGCTGGATGTTCAAGATGCCGATCTTCGCATCGACCTGGAAACGCATCCATTACGATCACCACCAGGACCCGAACCATCTGGAGGTGCTGTTCGGCGCGCTGCACACGACACTGCCGACCATCGCGATCGGCGTCATCCCGATCGGCTATGCGATCGGTATGCCCTGGGACGCGGGCTTCGGCGCCGCCGCCATCGCCTTCGCGACAGGGCTCATCACCACCTGCATCTACGAATTCGTCCATTGCATCCAGCACCTTGCCTACAAGCCGAGGCACAAGCTGCTGGTGGAAATGAAGAAGCGGCACATGGCCCACCATTTCCATGACGAGAACGGCAATTACGGCATCACCACCTTCTTCTGGGACAAGCTGTTCGGCACCTATTACGACCGCTCCGAGCGGCCGATGAAGAGCCCGACCGTGTTCAACCTCGGCTACACGCCGGAGGTGGCGGAGCGCTATCCCTGGGTGGCGGAGCTGTCCGGCGGCGTGGCGACGGGACATCCGCGTCAGCGCGACAAGGCCTAACGCCCTCTCGACCTGCCATATGACCGGCGATAGGGCGTGGCCATGAACATCATCGTCCGCCCCGTTGTCACCAAAGCCGACAAACGCGCCTTCGTCGATCTCGCCTACCGGCTGAACGCGGGCGACCCGAACTGGGTGCCGCCGCTGAAGGACGAAGTCCACGGCCTGATCACGCCGGGCAAGAATCCCTGGTTCGAACATGCCGAGGCGGCCCTGTTCCTCGCCGAGCGGGACGGGCGCGTGGTCGGCCGCATCTCCGGGCAGGTGGACAGCCTGGTCCAGACCCATATGGGCGCCGGCATCGGCCAGTGGGGGATGTTCGAGGGCGAGGACGAGGACGTGTTCCGCGCGCTGATCGCGGCGGCGGAAGACTGGCTTCGCGGCAAGGGCATGACCCGTTCGATGGGGCCCTTCTCGCTCGGCATCTGGGACGAGCCGGGCCTGCTGGTGCAGGGGCACGACCATCCGCCGATGGTGATGATGGGCCACAATCGCGCCGGCTATCAGCCCTGGGTGGAGGGCGCCGACTATGCCGGGGTCAAGGACCTCTACACCTACGATCTCGATGTCGTGAAGCCGTTCCCGCCGCTCATCCAGCGCATCGTCGCGGCGGGCGAGAAGAATGCACGCATCCGCGTGCGCCAGATTGACAAGAGCCGGTTCGACGAGGAGGCCAGGCTGCTCCTGTCGATCCTCAACGAGGCATGGGCCGACAATTGGGGCTATATCCCGCTCACAGACAGCGAGATTGCCTATGCGGGCAAGAAACTGAAGCCGATCGTACTGGAAGATCTGATCCTCATCGCCGAATATGACGGCGAGCCGGTGGCGTTCATGATGACGCTGCCCGATATCAATGAATTCCTGACCGACCTGCGCGGCAAGCTGTTTCCGTTCGGCTGGGCGAAGCTGCTGTGGCGGCTGCACCGAAAGCGGTTCAAGGCCGGGCGGGTGCCGCTGATGGGCGTCGTAAGCCGGCTGCAGGCCAGCCGCATGGCCAGCCAGCTCGCCTTCATGATGATCGAATATATCCGACGCGCCGGCACAACGCATTATGGCATGACGCGCGGCGAGGTCGGCTGGATCCTCGACGACAATCAGGGCATGATCGCCATCGCCGACGCGATCGAGAGCAAGGTGAACCGCGTCTACCGGATTTACGATAAGCAGCTATAGCTTCCCTGTCGTGGGAAGCTGTGCTTCACTTCCCCGTCTATTTTTTGGGGGCGATTCTGATGAGAACCAAGCTGATTCTGGTGGGTGCCGCGGCGTTCGCGCTCGCCGCCTGCAACGCGCAGGCCGGCAATCAAAGCGACGGCAACGAAGCTGCAGCGAATGTGGCGGCGCCAGCCAATGAGGCGACGGCCGCTCCAGCGCCCGCGCCCGCAACAACCAGCGGCACATTCAGCCGCGACCTCATGGTTGGCCGCTGGACCGACAGCGGCGATTGCGCCGACGCGCTGAACTTTGCGGCGGACGGCACTTTGCAGGGACCGTTCGGCGATGGCGGCCGGTGGGAAGTAAACGGCAATCGCCTGATCAATGTCGGCAATCCGCGTGAGCTGACCATCACCGTCATCGACGCCGATACTTTGGACACCACAACGCCGGAAGGTGAAACCCGGCGCGTCACCCGCTGCCAATAGGCGACGGGCGGATGGGCGCCGCCCAGGGTCTGTTTCAGCAAGACTGAACCAGAGGCGGCACCGGCCCGCACCCCCACCCGGCCTCCCATCGACAGGATATGCTATTGGGAGGCCAGGTAGGGGTGCGGGCCGGTGCCGCTTCAGCGAAGCTGAAAACGACGCTAGAAGCGATACAGGATCGCGAAGCGGCCGATATGCATGGTTTGGTCGATCGACCAGGTGTCGTTCGCGATCCGGTAGTCGTTCGCGCCGAAGTTCAGATAATTATATTCGCCGCGGATCGACCAGCTGCCACCAAGCAAATATTCGAGGCCGCCGCCGAAAACGACGCCGCTGCGCGTGTCGGAGACGCTCTGGCTGAGATTGACCGGACCGCCGCGCGTGTCGGTCACGCTATATTCGCTGCCCGTGAAGGCAATGCCCGCCTCCAGATAGCCGTGGACCCGTCCGGTCTGGATGCCGGCCTGCGCCGTGATCGTGCCCAGCCAGTCGATCTCCACCGCATTGGTGAAGCCGGCGACCGACGTATTGGGCGCGCTGTCGTCGAAATTGGCGAAGCTCGCCTCCGCCTCGATGCCGAGCACGACATAGCCGCTCTGCCAACGGCCGCCGATCGTGCCACCGAACAGCGCGCCGCCTGCGCTCAGATCGGCCGTGTTGGCGGGAACGAAGGGCGGGACCGGATTGGGGTTGGCCGTGCCCGCCCAATCCGAGGAATCCGTTCCATAGCCGGCATGGACGCCGATATAGATGCCGCCAATGCCATCGCCATCGGCGGCCATTGCGGTTGCCGGAAGCGCGGCCAGCGCCGCCGCGCCGGCCAGTGCCGCGATCGTGAACTTGGGCTTCATGAGACGCTCCCCCCTGCCTGATCCGTGGCGCTTCAAACATGCTTTGCGAATCGAGGCAAGCATATCGGAACGCTTTACGCTTGCGCCGCCGGGCGCTTATGATCGCGGGATGCAGACAAGACGAGGTGAAAGCATGAAGGCCAAGGCCTGGATAGCAGCGGCCGCCGCGATCGCGCTCGGCGGATGCCATCTGATCGGCACAGACACCGCCACGAACGACAGCGCCGAAGCGGGCAATGTCGCGGAGGCCCAGGGCAGCAATGTCGCCGAGGCCCAGCCGTCCGGCGACAAACGCGCCGACGGCGGCGGCGAGGGCTTGACCCAGCCGCGGTCGGGCGATGCCGGCATCACCAACAGCCGCTCGCTCCAGGTCTTTTCGAACAATGACGGCGGCCTGCCCGGCACGCCGGCCCTGGGCGGTAAGGAGCCTCTGGCTGGTGGCGGTGGCGGGGGTGGCAGCGGCGGCGCCATCATCAGCGCGCAGGCGCTGGTCGGCCGTTGGGCCGACAACCCGGATTGTTCAATGGACGTCACTTTCTTCTCCGACGGCACGTTCAGCTCCTTCAACGGCGGCGGCGGCAACTGGCGGCTGAGCGGCAACAGCCTTACCCTCAGCGGCGGCGGCGGCAGCCACCGGATGGAAATCCTGTCTTTCGACGGCCAAGTCATGCAGGTCCGCAATCCGGATGGCTCGATCGGCCGGTCACGCCGCTGCTGAAAAAGGAAAGAGCATATATGAAATACGGCCTCCTGTTTCCGGCGATCGCCGCGATGTTGCTCGCCTCCGGCACGGCGGCGCTGGCGCAAGTCGGCAAGCCAGGTCTCTACGAAGTGGAGGAGGAGGAGGAGAAACCAAGCCTGTACGAGCTGCCGCAGGTGACAGCCGAAGAACTGATCGGCCGTTGGGGAGACAATGGCGATTGCACGAAGGACGTGATCTTCCGCGCCGACGGCACCTTTCTCTCCTATACGGGTGGTGAAGGTCTTTGGCTGTTGGACGACGACCGGCTCTTGCTGAACGGCCCCGGCGGTGAATTCATCATGCGGGTGCGCTGGGACGAAGATGGTCGTCTGGTCATCACGAATCCGGACGGATCGGTAGGCAGCTCACAGCGCTGCTGAACCGGCGGAGCGCGCCGAGACAGCGACCGGTCGAGGTCGGGGTGCAGTTCGCGACTCAAACAGATTATGGTATGAACCGAGTCGGCGCGCGCGACACGGTGAATCTTGCGGCCGTAGCGCGGGTACGGCCCCCAGGCCGACCGACGCATCAAGTGGGGAATGCAAGTCCCACCGCGCGCCACCGACCCTGAAGCCCGGCTTTATCCGGCCAGCACCGCCCAGGTCGGCGCATGATCGCTGGCCTTGTCGCGGTCGCGATAATCCTTGTCGACGCCGGCGTCGGCCAGCCGATCGGCCGCCTGCGGGCCGAGCAGCAGATGATCGATGCGGAAGCCCGCGTCGCGCTGCCAGGCGCCGGCCTGATAATCCCAATAGGTGTAGACCTGCCCCGTCGGATAGCGGACGCGGATCGCATCGGTGAAGCCGAGATTAAGGATCCGGCGCAGCGCCTGGCGGCTTTCCGGCTGGGTCAGCGCATCCGACGCCATCGCCTTGGCGGAAAAGACATCGTCGGGCGAATCGGTCGGGATCACATTCCAGTCGCCGGCGAGCACGACGGGGCGCTCCTCCGCCAGCAATTCGGCGGCATGAGCGCGCAGCCGTTCCATCCAGGCGAGCTTGTAGGCAAATTTCTCCGTGCCGACGGGATTGCCGTTGGGCAGGTAGATGGAGGCGACGATCACGCCCGCCACCTCCGCCTCGATATAGCGGCTGTGCGTGTCGTCCGGATCGCCGGGCAGGCCCATGCGGCGCAGCGCCGGCGGCGATGAGGCCGGAGTCAGGATGGCGACGCCGTTGAACCCCTTCTGCCCATGCCACGCGCCGTCATAGCCGGCCGCGCGTATCTCGTCGGCGGGGAAGGACTCGTCCGCGCATTTCAGCTCCTGCAGGCACAGCACGTCCGGCTTCTGCTCCTCGAGATATTCGAGGAGGCGGGGCAAACGCGCGCGGATGCCGTTCAGATTGTATGAGACGATCTTCATGGCGGCCGTGATAGCCGCCGGCGATCAGATCGAAAAGCTCGTGCCGCAGCCGCAGCCGGAGGCGGCGTTGGGGTTGGTCACCTGGAAGGACGCGCCGCCCAGGCTTTCGACGAAATCGACCATCGAACCGCGTACCAGATCGAGCGAGATCGCATCGACGGCCAGCGTGACGCCGTCCTGCTCGGCAATCGTGTCCTCCGCCTCCACCCCATCGGACAGGCCGAAGCGGTACTGGAAGCCCGCGCAGCCGCCGCCGTCCACGGAGAGGCGCAGGATGGCCGGCTTGCCCTGCTTCGCCGCGATCGCCGCCACCCGCGCCGCCGCGCTGGGGGAAAGGGAGATGTCCGCTGTTTCGCTCATGAGGGAGAGATAGGGTGGCGCGGTGCAGGAAACCAGCCCCTGAGCGCTTGTGCCCGGCGGCAACCGAGTCCATATGGCGGCCAACCCCAGAGCGCCGGAGATTCCATGAAGACGCGTGTCTATGTGACGCTGAAGAACGGGGTCCTCGATCCCCAGGGCAAGGCCATCCATCATGCGCTGGAAGGGCTCGGCTTTTCCGGCGTCAACGATGTGCGCGCCGGCAAGCTAATCGAGCTGGACCACGAACCGGGCCTGACCGACGCCGAAATCGAGGAGATGTGCCGCAAGCTGCTGGCCAATACGGTGATCGAGAATTTCCGGATCGAGCGGACGGAGCCGGCAGCGTGAAGAGCGCGGTCGTCGTCTTCCCCGGCTCCAATTGCGACCGGGACATGGCGGTGGCGCTGGAAACGGTCACCGGCCGCGCCCCGGCGATGGTCTGGCATCGCGAGACGGAGCTGCCGGACGGGCTCGACCTGATCGCCATTCCGGGCGGCTTTTCCTATGGCGATTATCTGCGGTCCGGCGCGATGGCGGCGCAATCGCCGGTCATGCAGGCGGTGAAGCAGGCGGCGGAGCGCGGCATCTTCGTGCTCGGCGTGTGCAACGGCTTCCAGGTGCTGACCGAGGCGCGGCTGCTGCCCGGCGCACTGATGCGCAATGCCGGCCTTTCCTTCGTGTGCCGCGATGCGCCGCTGATCGTCGAAAACAGCCAGTCGGCCTTCACCTCCCGCTACGCGGCCGGTGAAGCGATCGCCATCCCCGTCGCCCATCATGACGGCAATTACCAGGCCGATGCCGATACGCTCGACCGGCTGGAAGGTGAAGGACGGGTGGCCCTTCGCTACACCGAGAATATCAACGGTTCCGCCCGGAGCATCGCCGGCATTCTCAATGAAGCCGGCAATGTGCTGGGCCTGATGCCTCATCCCGAGCGGGCGCTGGAGCCGGCGCACGGCCGCACCGACGGCCGCCGGCTGTTCGAGGGGCTGGTGGAGGCCGCGCTCCAGCCGGCATGAGCGCGAACCCCTCCGATCGCTGCGCCGACTGCCCAGTCCGGGATCAGGCGATCTGCGCGGCGCTGGACGGGCCGGAGCTGGACGAACTGGCGCGGATCGGACGACATCGCACCTACCAGCGCGGCGAGACGATCTTCGCGGCGGGCGACGACAGCCTCGCCTGCGCCACCTTGGTCGAAGGCGCGGTGAAGCTGTCCCGGCTGGATGAAGACGGCGTGGAACGGATCGTGGCTTTGGTCCACCCGGCAGGCTTTCTCGGCCAGCTTTTCGCCGCAACCACCAAACACGATGCCATCGCACTGACCGACACGAAAATCTGCGTCTTTCCTCGACCCGAATTCGAGCGGCTGATGACGGCGCATCCCGTGCTCGTTCGCACGATCCTGGAGAGGACGCTGAGCGAGTTGGACGCCGCCCGCGCGCTGGCCGATCTGATTGGGCGGCGCGACGTGAAGGCCCGCGTCGCCGGGCTGATCCTCGCCTTCGCCCGTGCCGCCTCGCCCAGCCCCTGCGGCATCGCGACGGACTTCGAGCTGCCGCTCAGTCGGGAGGAGATGGCGAGCCTGATTGGCACGACGATCGAAAGCGTCAGCCGCCGCCTCACCGAGCTGGAACGGGACGGCGTCATCGAAAGAAAAGGCGCGCGCGGACTGGTGATCCGCGACGCGCCAGAGCTAGGCTGGGTGGAGAGCGCCTAGAGAGTGGTCTTGAGAATGGCGAAGAAGATGGCAAGGCCCAGGATCAAGGCGGGCAGAACCAGGATCTGCCCCATCGCCTCGCCGGCGGTCAGATGACCGGTGTGGGTTTGTACCCCATCCTCGCGGAACTCGCTCCAGCTCTGCTTGCGCCGGCCGTCATCCGCCGCGACGCGGGCCCACAGACCGGGCGTGACGAAGAGTGATGCGACGCCGATCACGAAAATCGCCGCGGGGAGCATCAGGCCCGGCCCCATGAAGGCCGCGCACAGGATGCCGACAAAGGCGAACCAGGTGCCGATCACCATCACGTGGACAGCGGGGTGGAGATCGAATGGACGCGCGCCATAGCTGGTGCGCAGTTGCGCGGGCGCGGCGGCGATGCGGGCTTTTTCGGCCAGAGCGGCGCGGGGTTGATGAACGGCCATCGGACGATCCTTCTCGCTTAAGTGACAGCGAGTTCCTGCGCCAAATCGCGCGCGGGCACATTGACGGACGTCAAAAGGGGTTCGAGGCTACCAGCCCGTCGCGTCCCGCGCCGCGTCGAGCGCGGCGATGACGTTCGGATGGCGCGCGTAACGATGACGCAGCGCCACCTCGTCCGCCTCCGCCTGATCGCAGCGCAACCGGCGCAGCGCGCGTGCGATCTCACGGCGGCGGGCCGCATCATAAGGCTCTTCGCCCGCGAAGTGGCTACATGCCGCCCGGCGTTCGGCAAGATGACGAACGGCGCGTGGCTGATCGGCCAGATGTGCACGCATATCCGCCGCCGCATCCTGCGTCACCAGCAACAAGACGGCGATCGCGATCACGGGATCAGCTATCGTGCCTGGTGATCCAGTCTTCCAGCACCGGCGCGATGCGACCCCGCCACTTGCTGCCGTTGAAGATGCCGTAATGGCCGACGCCTTCGGCCAGCAGATATTTCTTCCTGGCCGCCGGAAGCTTCGTCGCGATATCGAGCGCCGCACGGGTCTGGCCGACGCCGGAAATGTCGTCCCGTTCGCCCTCGATCGCCAGCAGCGCCACATCCGTGAGCGCTGCCGGATCGACCTTCCGCCCGCGATGCATCAGCTTGCCGCGCGGCAGCAGGTGCCGCTGGAACACATTGTCGATCGTCTGGAGATAGAATTCCTCGGTCATGTCGCAGACCGACCGATATTCCTCGTAGAACTCCTTGGTCGCCTCGGCGCTGTCGCCGTCACCCTCGACGAGATGCTTGAACATGCCCCAGTGGCTGACCAGGTGATTGCCAAGGTTCATCGCCATGAAGCCAGCGAGCTGGAGAAAGCCCGGATAGACCCTGCGCCCCGCGCCCGGATAGAGATAGGGCACGGTGACGATCACATTGCGCTCGAACCATTCGAACGGCCGCTGCGTGGCGACGGTGTTCACCTCGGTCGGCGCCTTGCGGGTGTCGATCGGCCCGCCCATCATGGTGAGCGTCTTTGGTCGCGCCGGGTTCTTGTCCGCGCTCATCACGCAGGCGGCGGCATAAGCCGGCACGGAGGGCTGGCAGACCGCCAGCACATGCGCGCGCCCATCTTTCCCCTGCGCTCCGATATGTTCGAGGAATTCGATCAGATAATCGACATAATCGTCGAGATCGAAGCGCCCCTCGTCAAGCGGCACCAGCTTCGCGTCGCGCCAATCGGTGATATAGACATCGTGGCCGGGGATCATTCGCTCGACCGTGCCACGCAGCAGCGTGGCGAAGTGGCCGGACATCGGCGCGACGATCAGCAGCTTCGGCGAACCCTCAATCGGTTTGCCGCGCGCGCCGAGGCGGCGAAACCGCTTGAGCTGGCCGAACGGCTTGCGCAGGACCACCTCTTCCTCGACGCGGACTTCCTTGCCGTCCACGACCGTCGTCTCGATACCGAATTCCGGCTTGCCGCGCGGTGCGGAAGCGTGGGCGAAGACATCGAGCGCCGAAGCGACGATCGGCCCCATATGCGAATAGGCCAGCGGATTGATCGGATTCTGCATCCAGCCCGCACCCATATTGGCGAGCGTGCTGGCCCCGGCGAGCAGCGATCGCTGCATCTCATAGGCGTTGTAAAGCATCCGGTCCCTTTTCCCCGCCGCAGTGCAGCATCCTTATGGGCGCGGAAGGTGAAGAGGTCCATAAAGGAATGACACCGTGCGACAAATGCGCCGGGGCGGGACGGCGGCATTGAGCCGGCCGCGCCGCGCTGCTAGGCCGCGCGCATGGCTGGGGGAAAAACGGGCGACGCGCCGCGCGGCAGGATCGGCAACCTGCTTGTCATCTGGCGCCATGCACTGCGCTACAAGGCGACGCTGGCGGGCGCGGGGATCGCGCTGCTGGTGGCCGCGCTGGCGACTCTCGCCATTCCCGATGGTTTCCGCCGGCTGATCGACCAGGGCTTTGCAGCCGGCGGCGATGGCCGCATCGGACACCTGTTCAATTATCTGCTGTTCATGGTGGTGGTGCTCGCCATGGCCACTGCCTTGCGTTTTTATTTCGTGTCGATGCTCGGCGAACGGGTCGTCGCAGACATAAGGGCGAAGCTGCACGACAATATGCTCCGACTCGAGCCGCGCTTCTTCGAGGAGAACCGTCCGTCCGAAATCGCCTCGCGCATCACCGCCGATACCGGCGTGATCGAGATGGTGGTCGGTTCCACCGTCTCGCAGGCCCTCCGCAATATCGTGATGGGCGTGGGCGGGATCATCTATCTGTTCACGCTGGCGCCAATGATGACGCTGGGGCTGCTCGCCGGTATTCCGATCATCGTCATTCCCGTCGTCCTGCTCGGCCGTCGCGTGCGCAACATATCGCGCGCCAGCCAGGACCGGATCGCTGACCTCGGCTCGATCGTCGCCGAGACGCTGGGCGCGATGAAGATCGTCCAGGCCTTTGGGCAGGAGGAACGCGAAAGCAGCCGCTTCCGCGCGGCAGTGGCGCGCACTTTCGCGACGGCGCGGCGACGCATCCTGCTGCGCGCCTTCCTCACTGCCATTGTCATCACCATGATCTTCGGCGGCATCACCCTGCTGATGCGGCAGGCGGCGATCGACGTGTCTCAGGGTGCGATCAGCGGTGGCACCGTCGCCGCCTTCGTGATCACCGGGGCGATCGTCGCCGGCGCGTTCGGCGCGCTGACCGAGGTCTATGGCGAACTGCTGCGCGGCGCCGGCGCGGCCGGGCGAATTGCCGAGCTTATGGCCGAGGAGCCCCAGATCCGGGCGCCCGCCGATCCGGTGGCCCTGCCCACCCCCGCACGCGGCGCGCTGGCATTCGAAGACGTGACATTCCGCTATCCCACCCGGCCGGACGTCAGCGCGCTGGAGGGATTCAACCTCACCGTGGTCCCCGGCGAACTGGTGGCAGTGGTCGGACCATCCGGCGCCGGCAAATCCACCTTGTTCCAGCTCGCCCAGCGTTTCTACGATCCCAGGGACGGGCGGGTGACACTGGACGGCGTCGATCTGCGCGCCGCCAATCCTGCCGACATCCGCGCGCGCATCGCCTATGTGCCGCAGGAAACAGTGATCTTCGCCGCCTCGGCCCGCGACAATCTGCGCTACGGCCGGTGGGAAGCCAGCGACGAGCAATTGTGGAAAGCCGCAGAAGCCGCCAACGCAGCCGAGTTCCTCAGCAAGCTGCCTGACGGCCTCGACACTTTCCTCGGCGAGGGCGGTGCGCGCCTCTCCGGCGGGCAACGTCAGCGCATCGCGATCGCGCGCGCGCTGCTCCGCGACACACCCTTGCTGCTGCTTGACGAGGCGACCTCGGCGCTGGACGCCGAAAGCGAGCGACTGGTTCAGTCCTCATTGGAGCGGCTGTTCGAAGGCCGCACCACGATCGTCATCGCCCACCGCCTCGCCACCGTGCGCGCCGCGGACCGGATCGTGGTGATGGAGCAGGGCCGCATCGTCGAGCAAGGCGACCATGATGCGCTCAACGCCAAGGATGGACTCTACGCCCGCCTGGCCCGCCTCCAGTTCGAAGGCCTCGCGGCCTGATCCTTCATTCCCCGATTATCGGCACGCAGCGCGCTCGGTAAACGCCATCAGCGCCGCACGCGGTCATGATTGGTGCACAAAACGCAGAGCATGGAGACCCCGAAGGATGAATGCGCGTAAGCGCTTTTTCCGATCCTGCTTCAAGGCCTGTTTCTAGAAAGAGCGCCGCTGAGCCCCGGTGCAAGGTGCCTCGCTACACCACTGCGCTTCTGCACGAATGAAAAGACAGCCTCCAGCCACAAGCTGTATCCGCCACATAGAAAAAGGGCGGCCCCGCAGGGCCGCCCCATATTCTCGCGGAAGCCGTGCCGCCTCAGTTGAAGGTGGCGTAGGCCTCGTTTCCGACAAAGCCCATCGACTGGACGTTCGCGCGCTTGGTGATCGCAAGCACCTCGTCCACCCGGTTGTAGGGGGCTTCGGGATGCGGCTGCAGGTGCAGCTCCGGCGTCGGCCGCATCGTCGTCGTGATGTCGAGATACTGGCGAAGCTGGATGTCGTTCACCGGCGCACCGTTCCAGGTCACGACATTGTCCGGCATGATCACGATCTTGTTCTTGACCGGATCGATCGGTGGGGGGGTCGAATTCGGATTGTCCTGCGGCAAGTCAAGCTTCACCGCATGGGTCTGAATCGGAATGGTGATGATGAACATGATGAGCAGCACCAGCATGACGTCGATAAGCGGCGTCGTGTTGATGTCCATCATCGGTTCACTGGAATCGGAAGCTACCGCGGCACCCATGTCAAATGCTCCTAATCAAAGCCGCTTCAGAAGCGGATGCCGCCACGGGGATCAGGCTCAGAAATGAAGCCGACCCGGGCATAACCCGCGCGCTGCATCGTGAAGATCGCTCCCCCGACACAACGCCACGGCGTGTTGACGTCCCCGCGGATATGCGCCTCCGGAAGCTCGGTCACGTTCTCCGGGCCGCCCTGACGCGCGATCTCCGCCTCAAGTGCCGCCACCGCACGGGTGAGCAGATCTTCCGAGTTCACCCGCGACAGATTCCAGTACACTTCACACTGGCCATCCACCGCGCGCACCGTGAGGTTGACGTTCTCGGGTCGCGTCTGGGTTGGCTCGAAATCCACCTTCGGCAAGTTCACCGGCACCGTCTGCAGCACGACGGGGACAGCGATGAGGAAGATGATCAGGAGCACCAGCATGACGTCCACGAGCGGCGTCGTGTTGATGTCGGACATCGGGGTGTCTTCGTCGCCGCTTTCGCCGACCTGCATTGCCATAATTCAGTTCCTATCCTCGCATGCCGCCACAACGCCGGTGGCGACCGAAAGCGGCGGCGGATTCCTCAAACGTTGGAATCCACCGCCCTTCGCTCATCAGGCCTTGGGCGCAGCGCCGGTGGTGCCGGCAGCAGCAGCCGGACGGGCCGGAGCCGCAGCACGGGCCGCCGTCACCTGCGGACGCAGGTTGCCACCCGAAACCAGGAAGCCATGCACGTCGTTGGCGAAACGGCCGAGCTCCTCGCTGATCGCCTTATTGCGGCGCTGCAGCCAGTTGTACTGCATGACGGCCGGAACCGCGACGACGAGGCCGAGCGCGGTCATGATGAGCGCCTCGCCGACCGGGCCGGCGACCGCGTCGATCGACGCCTGACCGGACGCGCCGATCTTGATGAGCGCGCGATAGATGCCAACGACGGTGCCGAACAGACCGACGAACGGTGCGGTCGAACCGACGGTGGCGAGCAGCGCGAGACCGGTGCCGAGCTTGGCGTTGATCGCGCCCTGGCTGCGCGCCAGCGACGAATGCATCCAGTCATGCTGGTCGATCGGATCGGTCAGCTTCGTGTGCTGCTCTTCGGCGAGCAGACCGTCATCGACGATCTGGCGATAAGCGCCGTTCTTGGTGAGCTTGTTGGCGCCTTCGCGCAGGTTGCCCGATTGCCAGAAGGTGCTGCGTGCGCGCCGGCCTTCGCTGAGAATCTTCTGCTGTTCGATGAACTTCACGAAAAAGACATACCAAGAGCCGACCGACATCAGGACAAGAAGGCCGAAGGTCATGTAGGCGATGACGCCGCCCTCTTCGAGCGCGGCTGCCAGGCCGTACGGATTTTCATGTGCTGGAGCTGCCATTTTACTGATTCCTCTCAGTTAATTCGGTTGAAACGGTCAAAAGCGGGATGGACGGCGCGTCGACTGATTAGTCGACAAGCTGCCATCTGATCGGTGGCGAATTGTAGGTGTCCGTGGTCGGATTACCCTGGTTGTCGCGGGCTGGCGTGAACCGCGCGCGGCTACGCAACAGTCGGCAGGTCGCCGAGTCCAGCGCGGATGATCCGCTGCCGGACGTAACCTCGCAATTCGAAACGCGGCCACGCTCGTCGACGGTGAGGCGGACCCGGACTGTGCCCTGCTCGCCGTTGCGCTGGGCGGAAGCCGGATAGTCGTCCGCCGAGATAAGGCCTTGCAGGTTGGCGCGCGGCGCAACCGGCTGGATGACGCGCGGCGGCGGCGGCGGGGCCGGCGGGGCCGGCGGCGCGGTCGGCGTGATCACCGGCGGCGGCGCGACGGGGACGGAGGTGATCGGCGCCGGCGGCGGCGGCACGTTCGTCCGCACGAGCGGTGGCGGCGTCACCACGGGCGGCGGCTGAACCTGCTTCTGCTCGGGGGGCGGTGGCTCCTCCGGCGGCGGCGGCGGCTCATCGATGACGTCGAATGTCTTGAGATCCTCCTGGATGCTCTTGACATATTTGTAGGCAAGGCCGGTCACGAAGGCGTAGCCGAGCAGTGCGTGCAGGGCAAACACCAAGACGATGGCCCATATGCGGCCCTTGCTCATTCCCTGATCAACGTACGACATTAATCAGCCGCGCTCCCTCTCTGTGCATCGGACCTAGCTGGCAAAACGCAGCGGCCGCTTAACGGTTCATCCATATGAAGGACATGGACGCGGTCGGTGTCTCTATAGTGACAGTTTCCGGGACGCAATCCTTCATCGCCTTGGAAGCTTGGCGGATTTCCGCCGCAATGCAAGGTTAATACGCAACGCGCTAGCGCAAGCCCGTCATGCCCCCCGAGGAGGACCATGCGTCACATCTCTTTGTTTCTCGCCGCGACCGCGATCCTCATTCCCGGTCAACCCGTTGAGTCCCAGACCCTTATGCCGGATTCTTCGGAATCCTTCACTTATGCCGACCTGACCGATCTCGCGCTCGCTGCGCCGGTGGCCGCGCATGTCCGCATCGACCGTGCACGGGCGCTTTCCGAGCGCGACGCCCTCAATGTCCCGCAAGGGTACAGACGATTTCTGATCGAAGGCCGTGTCGTCGCGCTGATTCGCGGTCCCGCCGAATTCGCACAGCAGGTGCGCTACCTGGCCGATCTGCCCAATGAGAACGGTCGACCCCGGCGGATTCGCCGCGGTGCCGAATACCTGCTGCTCGCTGCTGCGGTGCCCGGCCGGCCGGGCGAGCTGCGCCTCGTCTCGCCCGATTCACAGCTTGCCTATACACCCGCCGACGCGGAGCGGCTGCGCACCATCCTGCGCGAATCGCTGGAGCCGGACGCGCCGCCCCGGATCACCGGTATCGGCCGCGCCTTCAGCGTGCCCGGTTCGCTGCCCGGCGAGAGCGAGACACAGATATTCCTGCAGACCGCGAATGACCGCCCGATCTCGCTGAGCGTGCTGCGCCGGCCGGGTGAAACACCCCGCTGGTCGGTCGCATTGTCAGAGATCGTCGACGAGGCCGCCGCCCCGCCGGAGCCCGATACCCTGCTCTGGTATCGCCTGGCGTGCACATTGCCCGCCACGCTGCCCGAGCAGAGCCTGCGCGAAGCCGAAGCCGGGGAGCGGCGCACCATCGCAGCCGATTATCGCCTGATCAAGGAGCAGCTCGGCCCGTGCGCGCGCAATCGCCAGCCAAGATAGCCAGCACCAGCATAGCTAGAAGGACGAGAGCTCGACCCCGACGCCCGCGCAGTCCGGATAGATGTCGGGCTTGCGGGTGGACACGCGCAGCGCGGTGACCCCGCGCCGCGCCGCGACCAGATCGTAGATTTCGCGCACCAGCGTCTCCTGGAGATTGTAGCGCCGGCCCGCCACCATCCGGCCGATCTCGCTGCGCAGGAAATCATAGTCCCAGGCATGCGGCACTGCGTCGGCCGCAGCGAAGGAGGCCTCGTCGACCCAGACTTCGACCGTCACAAGCAGCCGCTGGGGATTGCCCACCTCGAAATCGTGGAAGCCAATGTCGAGCCTGAGCTCATAGTTTTCGAGCACGATCTTACGCGTTTTGGGCTGGAGCCGATCGGGCACGAGGCCATCCAGAGGGACGATATTCTGCGTCATTTCGGCTCCAGGAATTGCACATCGCGCGCGAGGGAGAGGAAACGCTGACCGCCATCCAGCACGATCGTCTGGCCGGTATAGGTCGGCGTAGCGACAATGAAGCGCAAGGCGGCGACGATTTCCGCCACATCCACACCGCGCCGGAGCGCATTGAGGCCGTGGACCTGTTCGAAATTGTCGCGGCTCTGCGGGCCGGACACCAACGTCACGGACGGCGAAATACCGCATACGCGAATTTTCGGCGCGAAGGCGCGCGCGCAAAGCTCGGTCAGGCCCGCAAACCCCATTTTCGAAACGGTGTAGCTGAAGAAATCGGGATTTGGCGCGGCCAGCTTCGCATCGAGGAGGTTGACGATCAGCCCCGGCCCGTTGCCCGCCCGCGCCGCGAAGGCGCGCGAGAGCAAGGCGGGGGCACGCAGGTTGATGTCGAAATGGGCGTCCCACCCCTCGATCGTGAAATCACCCACCGAATCGAGCACGAAGCGCGAGGCGCTGTTCACCAGCAGCCGCGCTGGCGGCAGCCCGTCCAGCGCCACCATGATCGCGTCCGTGGCCCTGGGATCGGCCAGATCGGCCTGCACCGTCGATCCGCCGATCTCCTCCGCCAACGCCTCCGCCTCCACCCGCGAACGATTGTAGTGGATGAGAACGTGCCAGCCGTCGGCGGCGAGCGCGCGCGCCAGCGCGGCGCCGATCCGCTTCGCGCCGCCAGTCACGATCGCCGTGCGCGGGCCTTCAAATTCCTGCGTCATCCCCTCCGCGATTAGCGGCACGCTTGGCGCAAGGCCAGCGCGCGGTTAGGGCGTGTACCCATGCCGGAATCCTTCCCCTTGCCCGAAGACCTTGCCGGCCTCGGCCTCGCCGAGATCGCGCGGCTGGCTGAGGAACGGAAGCTGCCGCCCGTCGAGAAATGGAATCCGGACCATTGCGGCCACAGCCAGATGCGGATCGCGCGCGACGGCACCTGGTTCCACGAAGGCAGCCCGATCGGCCGTCCGGCGATGGTCCGCCTGTTCTCGACGATCCTGCGCCGCGAGCCGGACGGGCGCCATGTTCTGGTCACTCCGGTCGAGAAGCTCGACATCGATGTCGAGGACGCGGCCTTTCTCGCGGTCGAGCTGAAGAGCGAGGGCGAAGGCGACACCCGCCGCCTCGCCTTCCGCCTCAACACCGGCGATCCCGTCGTGGCAGGTCCGGACCACCCGCTCCGGCTTGGCGCGCGGCCCTATCTCTCCGTGCGCGGCGGGCTGGAGGCGCTGATCGCCCGGCCGGTCTATTACGAGCTGGCCGAACTGGCGCTGGCCGAAGGCGCGGATCCACCTGGTGTTTGGAGCGACGGCGTCTTCTTCCCGCTGGAGACCGGCACATGAGCCTGGCCGACACGCTTCGTGACGCACTGAAGGCGGGGCGGACGCGCAATCCGGAGTTGATACCGGGCGACATTTTCGAAACCGAAGGCGGGGGCATCACTCCGGCGGCAGTTCTGGTGGGCATCGTGGACCGACCGGACCCGTCAATTATCCTGACGCTCCGCCCCGAAACGATGCGCCGCCATCCCGGCCAGGTCAGCTTTCCTGGCGGTCGTATCGATCCCGAGGACGCCGACGCCACCGCCGCCGCGCTGCGCGAGGCCGAAGAGGAGATCGGCCTGCCGCCCGCCGCGGTCGAGGTGATCGGTACAGCCGATACCTATCGCACCGTCACGAGTTTCGAAGTGACCCCGGTGATCGGAATCGTACCTCCCGGCCTGACGCTCACACCTTATCCTGGCGAAGTGGCGGCCGTGTTCGAAGCGCCGCTTCACTATCTGTTCGATCCCGCCCATCAGCATGTCCGCACCGCGATGTGGCGTGGCGCCGAGCGCACCTATTACGAGATCGAATGGGAGGACCAGCGCATCTGGGGCGCGACGGCGGCGATAATCGTCAATCTGTCGCGCAGGCTGGAGTTGACCCCGTGAACACGACGCTGCCCAGCGCACCTTGGCGGGAACGGCCCGGTCTCGATCAGCTGCTCGACGTGCTCGGCGCGGCCGCGGGCGAAACGCGCTTCGTCGGCGGCTGCGTGCGCGACACCCTGCTCGCGCTGGAAGTCAGCGACGTCGATCTCGCCACGCGCGTGCCGCCGCAGGAGGTGCTGGTGCGGCTGGAAAAGGCCCGGATAAAGGCCGTGCCGACCGGCATCGCTCACGGCACGATCACCGCGATCATCCAGGGCTGGCCGGTCGAGGTCACGACGCTGCGCCGTGACGTTTCGACCGACGGACGGCGCGCGACCATCGCCTATACCGATGACTGGCGCGAGGATGCCGCCCGGCGCGATTTCACGATCAATGCACTTTCCGCCGATCCGGCGGGCGGGGGGATCTTCGACTATTTCGGCGGACTCGCCGATCTCGCGGCGCCGCGCGTCCGTTTTATCGGCGAGCCGCTGACCCGCATTGCCGAGGATCATCTGCGCATCCTGCGTTTCTTCCGCTTCCACGCCCGCTTCGGCGCGGGCGACCCGGACCCGGCCGGGCTCGGCGCCTGCGCCGCGCGCGCCAACGATCTGATGGCGCTCTCCCGCGAGCGGATCGCCGACGAACTCCTGAAGCTGCTCGCCTTGCCCGATCCCGCGCCAACCGCCGCGCTGATGATCGAAAAGGGCATCTTCCGACCGGTATTGCCGGAGATCGCGAGCGCGGACCGCCTGGCGGCGCTTGTCGCGGCGGAGCGTACGGCCGGCGTCGCGCCGCAGGCCGTGCGACGGCTCGCCGCTTTGCTGCCTGCCGATCGCGACGTCGCGGCGGCAGTGGCGGCGCGGCTGCGCCTGTCGAAACGTGCCGCCGCACGGCTGGTATCCGCCACCGGCTCCGCCGACGCGCCCGGCGATGTCCTCGCTTATGAAGTCGGCGCGGCCGAGGCGGTCGACCGGCTGTTACTCGCCGGCCGGCTGGAGGACGATCTGGCCGCGCTGGAAGCCCGGCCACTGCCCCGGTTGGGCATAAGCGGCGGCGACCTCATCGCCATGGGCCTGCCCGCCGGACCGATCGTCGCCAGGACGCTGCAGGGGATCGAGCGCGATTGGGCGCTTGGAGGATTCGACGAAGACCGGAAAGCCGTCCGCGCGCTGGCACGGCGTCATGTCGATCAGGCGCTGCGATCGAGCCAGTAGGCCAGCGCCTCGTCCGCCGGCATCGCGCTGGAAAAATGAAAGCCCTGCCCGCAGGTGCAGCCCAGTTCGCCAAGCGCCGTCGCGAGCGCCTCGCTCTCGATGCCTTCGGCGGTCGTGCTCATGCCGAGCGCGGAGGCGAGCGACAGGATGGCGCGTACGATCGCCCGCGAATCGCTGTCGGCGATCATGCCGGCGACGAAGCTCTGATCGATCTTGAGCAGGTCGATCGGCAGCTTCTGCAGCGAGGCGAGCGAGGTGTAGCCGGTCCCGAAATCGTCCATCGCGATCCGCACGTCGAGCCGTTTCAGCGCATTGAGCGCGGCAGCGACCCGGTCCGGATCGTGGATGATCGCGCTTTCGGTCAGCTCGATGGTCAGCCGATCGCCGTCAATACCGGCGCCGGCCAGCGCGGCGGCAACCACCGAAGCGATGTCATCACGGCTGATCTGGATCAGCGAAACGTTGACGTTTATATGGATCGGCAGCCGAGCGCCGATCTGCCGGTCCCAGCCGGCGAGCGTGCGGGTCGCCTCCTCCAGCGCCCAGCGACCGAGCGGCACGATCAGGCCGGATTCCTCGGCCACCGGAATGAATTCGCCGGGCGGTATGACCTGCCCTTCATGCTCCCAGCGGGCGAGGGCCTCGAAGCCCGCGACCCGGCCGGTCTCCAGCTCGACCAGCGGCTGGAAGGCGAGGCTGAGCGCTTCGGATTCGATCGCGACGCGCAGTTCGGTCTCCAGACTGAACTGCCGGCGCACCGCCTGCGCCTCGATCGGCTCGTAAATCTGGGTTGTGCCGGATTTCTTGGCCCGCTTCAGCGCGAACTGGGCATTGCGCAGCACCTCGTCGGCGCTCGCCACGCTGTTGGTCAGGATCGCGCAGCCGATGGCGCAATCCACCCTTATTTCCAGTTCCGAGAGGCGGAACGGCAAGGTGAGTACCGTCTTGATGCGCTCGGCAGCGCGCACCGCGTCGGCCATGCCCCGGTTCAATCGCATCAGGATACCGAATTCGTCGCCCGAGGTGCGCGCCAGCATGTCGCTTGGCCGAAGCGCGGAAACGAGGCGGCGCGCGAAGGTAATGAGCAATTCGTCGCCCGCCATCGCGCCCATGCATTCGTTGACCCGGCTGAAGCGGGTCATGTCGACCGCGAGCACGGCATAGCTGCCGTCCGCGAAGGCGGGATCGGCGATCACATTGTCCACCTTCTCGTTGAAGGCGAGCCGGTTGGGCAAGCCCGTCAGCGTATCGCGCAGCATTTCGGACCGCAGGCTCTTTTCAGTCTCGACCTGCGCGGTCTTGTCGATCAACGAAATCAACAGACGCCTGGGCTGGCCGGAAACCTTCTTCAGCCGGGCGAAGCGCACCGTGAAATGGCGTCCGCCAACGCTGCGCCCGTCCGTCGTCTCGAACTGGTGCGCCATCTCGCTGCCGGTGATGAAGGCGGCGAGCCGACTCCCGATCGGCCCTTCACGCAGGATCGGCACGCGCCCGATCGCGCGATCGCCCATCCGCTCGTCCCATTCGACGACCAGGCGGAACAGATCGTTGGCGCATTCGAGGAAAGCGCCTTCCTCCGCCATCGTGATCATCGCGGCCGCGATCGGCAGCGCATCGAGATAGGCCTGGCGGACATGATCGAGGACGACACCGACCTGCACACCCGTGCGCATGGTGTCTTCAGACGCACCCTCTTCGGGCACGTCCGCTGACACCGATTTCCCCGCCGGGCGCTTCGCTGCGGTCTTCATGCGCACGGTCAATAGTAAAACAAGGTTAACGGTTCATTGAGATTGCGGCGGCAAGGCCCGCTTATCCTTCATTTTTTCCCGTTCAGAAGCGATTGTCGCGGGGGAAACCGGTGGGCGCCGCGCGGCCGGCGGCGCCGCGCGCCGTGCGCCAATTACCGATCTCCATTTCGGTGCGGGTCCGCCCGGTCTCTCCGCCCATCGCCCAGGACAGACCTTCGGCGAGCGTGAAGCTCGTCGCGTCAGACAACCCGCCATCGCGGTAACGCTGGAGCTGAACGCCCTGGCCGCGGCCCATCTCCGGCAGCTCGGCGAGCGGATAGGCGACAAGCTTGCGGTTTTCGCCCACCACCGCGACATAATCGTGGCCTGCCGGGACCGGCCGCACGACATGCAGCTTCGCGCCCGGCTTCACGTTGACGATCTGCTTGCCCTTGCGGGTCTCGGCAATCACGCCCGCCGCAGACGTTACGAAGCCGCGCCCGTCGGAGGCGGCGAGCAACAGTTTCTCCGCCCGCGCCGCCGGGAACAGCGCGACGATATTGCCCTCACCCTCGATATCGACCATCAGCTTCACCGGCTCGCCGAAGCCCCGCCCGCCGGGCAACTTGTCCGCCGCAAGCGTGTAGAAACGCCCGTCCGAGGCGGCGATTAGCAGCTTGTCCGTGGTCTGGGCGTGGAACAGGAAGGCGAGCGCGTCGCCCTCCTTGAACTTCAGCGCGTCCGTGTTGGTGACCTCGACATGGCCCTTCATCGCCCGGATCCAGCCGCGCTTGGAGAGGATCACGGTGATCGGTTCGCGCTCGATCATCGCCTCCAACGGAATCTCCCGCGCCGGTCCGGCTTCCTCGATCAGTGTGCGCCGCCGTCCGATCTCCGTCTCCGGGCCGTAGCGCTTGTGCAGCTCCGCCAGATCCTTCTTCAGCCGGGTGCGTTGGCGGGCCGGGCTGTCGACCAGTTGCTGCAATCCCTCGCGCTCGGCGATCAGGTCGTCGCGCTCCTTGCGAAGCTGCATCTCCTCCAGCTTGCGCAAAGACCGCAGCCGCATGTTGAGGATCGCTTCGGCCTGCCTGTCGGTCAGTTCGAACTCGGCGATCATCACCGGCTTGGGTTCGTCCTCGGTGCGGATGATCTCGATCACCCGGTCGAGATTGAGGAAGGCGATGATATAGCCCCCGACCAGCTCCAGCCGGTCGTCGATCTTGCCGATCCGGTGCAGCGCCCGGTTGACCAGCATCTCGATCTGAAACGTCACCCACTGGCCGAGCACTTCGCGCAGGCTCATCACGCGCGGCGTGCGGTTCGCGTCCAGCACGTTGAGGTTGAGCGAGATCCGCACTTCCAGATCGGTCAGCCGGAACAGGCTGTCCATCAGCACATCCGGCTCGACGGTCCGCGCGCGCGGCTCCAGCACGATGCGGATCTCGGTATCGGATTCATCGCGCACGTCGGCGAGGATCGGCAGCTTCTTCTCCGAGATGAGCGCGGCGATCTGCTCGATCAGCTTGCCCTTGGGCACCTGATAGGGAATTTCGGAGACGACCGCCGCCCAGGAACCCTGTGCGCCCTTCTCGATCTCCCACTTCGCCCGCACGCGGAAGGCGCCGCGTCCGGTCGCATAAGCGTGGGCGATGATCTCCGGGCTATCCACCACTTGGCCGCCGGTGGGAAAATCCGGGCCTGTCACAAAGGCCGTCAGCGCCGCGTCGTCCGCCTTGGGATCGTCGATCAGGTGGGTGGCGGCGTCGATCAGCTCGCTCACATTGTGCGGCGGGATGGAGGTCGCCATGCCGACCGCGATGCCGCTCGCGCCGTTGGCGAGCAGATTGGGGAACAGGCCCGGAAGACCTCCGGCTCCTCCTCCTCGCCATTGTAGGTGGGGCGAAAGGCGACGGTG